>CANQPV010000001.1 GCA_947625825.1 uncultured Clostridia bacterium
CCAGTATCAAATTGGGCAATGGTAAGAAATCAGATTGCAATAAATCCAGAAATGCAGGCAAGAATAACAAAATATGAGAATATATAATGCAGTTTATTGTTGCTTTAAAATTTCGACAAATATAAAAGTTTATTTGATGAACCCTAGGTGCAATATTATGTATACTACTAATTACTCTAATGAAAAAATAAAATCAGTGACGATAATTGATCACTGATTTTATAAAAAAATTTTAATTTTAAAAAAAATTACACACTTTACTTGACAAAGTCAAAAAGGTTAACAATCTGGGTTCATTTTAAATTTTTAATAGCTTCTCGTGCAAGCTCATCACAACGATTATTAAACTTATTATCACTATGTCCTTTTACCTTATGAAAAGTAACATCATGAACTTTGGTTAAGCTAATTAATTCTTGCCAAAGTTCTTTATTTTTAACTTCTTCTTTATTAGAATTTTTCCAATCATTTTTTATCCATCCATCAACCCAATGCTGTAAAAAAGCATTTACTACATAGGCACTATCACTATATAACTGTACTTTACATGGACGTTTTAATAATTTTAATGCCTCTATAACTGCACTTAACTCCATTATATTATTTGTAGTATCTTTTTTTCCACCTGAAATTTCTTTTTTGTTTTCTCCAAGCATTAAAATTGCACCATAGCCACCAGGACCAGGGTTACCACTACAAGCACCATCTGTATATATAATAACTTCTTCCATTAATAAATTCTCCTTTTAAACATTGTAAAATAATTTCTTTTATGATATTATATCAATAAATAAAATCAAGTCAATAATAAATATAAATAAAGGGGTGAAATCTATGAGCAAAGTTCTTGGAATTATAGCAGAATATAATCCATTTCATAATGGACATTTGTACCATATTAAACAATCTATTGAAGAAAGCAAAGCAGACTATGTTGTTTGCGTTATTTCAGGTAATTTTGTTCAAAGAGGAAATACCTCTATAATAGATAAATGGACAAAAACTAAAATGGCTATTGCAAATGGTGTAGATTTAGTTTTAGAAATACCTACAATTTACAGCACTTCTAGTGCAGAAAACTTTGCAGAGGGTGCAATAAAACTTTTAAATTCTTTAGGAGTAGTAGATACAATATCTTTTGGAATGGAAACAAACGATATAGCAACCTTAAACAATATTGCAAATGTAGTCTTTCAAGAACCAAAAGAATATGTAACAATGTTAAACCATGAATTAAGCAGAGGAATTTCTTTTCCAAAAGCTAGAGAAAATGCTTTATTAATGTATTTAAATGATATTAAGAGATATGCAAACGTTTTATCTGGCGCAAATAATATCTTAGCAATAGAATATTTAAAAGCTTTAAAAAAATTAAAAAGTCCATTAATACCAATTGGAATAAAAAGAGAAAAAGTCTATTATAATGATGAAACAATTGTAGATGATTTTGCAAGTGCAACTGCAATTAGAAAATTTATAGCAAATAAACAATTTGAAGAAATAAGAAAAGTAATACCACGTTCATCTTATGTGCTATTAGGACAAGAATTAAAAAAAGGTCATTATGTTTTAGATTTATCTAAATTTCAAAAGGAAATTATTTATATACTAAGAAAAATGACGCTAGAAGAAATACGAAATCTTCCAGATGTATCTGAAGGCTTAGAAAATGCCATAAAGAATGCTGCAGATTCTTGTAATAATATAATAGACCTAGTAAATATAATTAAATCAAAAAGATATACACAAACAAGAATACAAAGAATATTAATATATGCATTACTTGGCGTTGATAAAAAAATGATGGAAACATCTAAAAAGATTGTACCTTATGCTAGAATATTAGGTTCAAGCGAAAAAGGAAAAAAACTAATTTCAGAAATTATAGCAAAAAATCCAAAAATTAATATAGTAACATCTGTCAAAAAATTTTTAGAAACTTCAAAAAACAAAAATTTAAAAGAAATGCTAAAATTAGATATATATGCAACAAACGTATACACTTTAGGTTATGAAAAAGACTCATGGTCAAACTTAGATTATACTAATAAAATTGTAAGCATAAAAGATTTAAAGGAGTAAAAATAAATGGTTATTGGAATAACTGGAAGCTCTGGTGCAGGTAAAAGTACAGTATGCGAAATATTACAAAAAAAATATGGTGCAAAAATTATAAGTGCAGATAAAATTGCTAAAGATTTATGCAAAAAGGGTACACCATATTTATTAGAAATTGTAAAAAAATTTGGAGAAGAAATATTATTAGAAAATGGAGAACTAAACAGAAGAAAATTAGCGGATATTATATATCATAACGAAGAAAAAAGAGAACTTCTAAATAGTTGCACTTTTAAATATATTTGCAAAGAAATAAAAAGTAAAATTGAAGAATATACAAAAAACTATAGGAATGAAAAACTAAATAATTCTGAAATTTTATTAAAAAATAATGAACTAATAATTGTAATAGATGCACCATTATTATTTGAAGCAAATACTCAAAATATGTGTGATATAACAATAGCGGTTATATCACAAAATAAAGAGAATCAAATAAATAGAATAGTAAATAGAGATAACATAGATAAAAGCCATGCAATCGCTAGAATAAATGCTCAAAAATCAAATGAGTTTTATATGAACAAATGCAATTATACAATAATAAATGATAATAAATTGCTAGATTTAGAAGCTCAAATAGATAACATTTTTAAAAAATAATCTATAATTTTTAATAATTATGGGTTATTTTTTATTTTAGTTATAATTCACAGCTAATTTTATTACAATTTTATTACAAATACATAACATTTCTGTAACAATATTGAATTGACGTAATGTTTAGAATATAATTAAATTAATAAATATAAGAAAAAAATATAAAGGAGAAAGTATATATGGAGACTTTTGCAGATTACATTCTATCTGAAAAAGATTGGATTAGGAAAATGGAAATAATGCATTATTTAAAGAAGAAAACAGGCACATTTTTCGACAAATCTGTTATATTTAAAACTTATTTAGCTAAACTATTTTTAGATAATAGTGATTTAGGTTTAGACAAAAATGTAATAATAACAGCTTGCTTACTATGTAATTGCAAAAAGTCAAATGATCCTCAAGATTTAAATAAAATAAAATCTTACGCAAAAGAAGGAGCAAATTATTTAAAAGAACTTGGATTTTCTAATAGATTTTGTAAAATTTGCGAAGAAGTTAATAGATATAGTGGTAGCACTCCTAGAGAAAAAGAAAGTGATGTATTAGAATTAGTAGATCAATTTGGAGCAATGCTAATAGATAGACCAGAAAGAATTGCTTTTAAACCAGATGAAGCAATTGTGCTATTAGAATACAGAAACTTAAAAGACAAGCATAATATATATTTAAATGATTTTATAAAATTTGTTAATGAAATGCAGGAGGTATTAGTATGAGTAAACCAATTCTTAGAAGTATATCAGAAACTATAAATAGTTGTCCTGATTTTGATGATGAATGTATAAAAACAATAGTAGCAATGGATTCTAAAATATATAAAGCAATAAAAGATTACAAAGATAGAAAGAACAATATTTCACATCAAAATACACAATCTACTATTGTTACAGGTGACGATATAAGAGAAGCTATGATGAGGCCAATGATTAAAAATGAAGAACTTTCAGAAGAAAGTTATATGAGTGAAGAGGAAAAATAATATGAAAGAAATGTTTGCAGATTTACATGTACATATTGGAAGAAGCGAAAATGGAAAGCCTATAAAAATAACTGCTGCTAAAAGTTTAAACTTTGCTAATATTGCAAGAGAATGTTCAGATAGAAAGGGTATACAAATAGTAGGAATTATAGATTGTGCTTCACCTTATGTTATAGAAGATATTGAAAATTTTTTACAAACAGGTGATGCCTATGAAATTAAAGATGGTGGAATAATTTATAAAGATAAAGTATGTATTATTTTAGGCAGTGAAATAGAAACTTCAGAAATAAATGAAGAAGGAAAAACTGGTAGTGCTCATAACTTATGCTATTTTCCTACTTTAGCGGATATAAAAGCATTTTCAAAAGAAATGACAAAATACATTCATAATATTACGTTAAGTTCACAAAGAGCTTGTATTTCTGCTTATGAATTAATAGATATTGTAGAAAAGTTTAATGGAATTTTAATTCCAGCACATGCTTTTACGCCATATAAAAGTTTTTATGGAAATTGTACAAGCCGTTTAGAAAGAATTTTTAAAGAAAAATTTAACAAAATATTTGCTATAGAACTTGGTTTAAGTGCAGATACATATTTAGCAGATCAAATATCTGAGCTTGAAACAAGAACATTTGTAACAAATTCAGATGCACATTCTCTTCCTAAAATAGCTAGAGAATATAATAAAATTTTAGTAGAAGATATTTCTTTTAAAGAATTATTAAAAGCTTTAAAAGGAGAAAATGGAAGAAAAATACTAACAAACTATGGCTTAGATCCTAAACTTGGCAAATATCATAGAACTTATTGTGAAAATTGCGATAAACCAATAGAAGGAGAGCCACCTATTAAAGAATGTCCTATATGCCATGGAAACAATATAACAATGGGTGTTTTAGATAGAATAGTTTCTATTAAAGATAAACCTGAAAGCAAAAGTCCTGCAAATAGACCAGAATATATTTATCAAGTGCCATTAACATTTGTTCCTGGTTTAGGAGCAAAAACAATAGACAAACTATTATCTAAATTTGAAACAGAAATGACAATACTTCACAAACTTTCAGAAGATGATATAGAGGCAGTTGTAGGTGAAAAAGTAGCAAAAACAATAGTAGCAGCAAGAACAGGTAATGTTTCTATCATAGCAGGCGGTGGAGGAATATATGGTAAATTAACAGTTGGTTAAATAAATTGTAAATTATTTATAATAAGTTTAAATAATGAAAGTTCTAAATCTCATTTTATTACATAGATATTATGTATAAACTATACCAGGGGGAATAAAATGAGACAAAAACCTAAGAAAATTTCTAAGATAACTCAGCTAACTATAAATCATATAAAAGATAATTTTAAAGCATATATTATAGTTTCACTTATTTTATTAATAGGCATTATTTTAGGAGTATTTTTTGTTAATAATATGAATTCTTCTCAAATAGAAGAATTAAAAACATATATAAATACTTTCATAGATTCTTTAAAGCAAGGTGCTACAATAAATAATTTAGAACTACTAAAAAAATCTATAGGAAGTAATTTACTATTTACATTCTTAATGTGGTTCATAGGTTCTACAGTAATAGGAATTCCTATTGTTTTAGGAATAGTTGCATTTAGAGGATTTTGCCTTGGCTATACAATATCAAGCAGCATAGCAGTTTTAGGAACTGGAAAAGGCATATTATTTTTTGTAACTAGCATATTACTGCAAAATATAATTTTTATACCATGTATGCTTGCATTATCTGTTAGTGGAATTAAGTTATATAAATCTATAATGAAAGATAAACGAAAAGAAAATATAAAGATTGAAGTTTTTAGGCATACTATATTTTCTTTATTTATTTTACTATTTTTAATATTATCTTCATTAATAGAAACTTATGTATCTACAAATTTATTATTACTATGTATTCAATATTTGTAAATAAAAATGTTACTAATTAATGGTTTTATAAAAATTGCTTGCACAGTACTAGTTTTCTTGTTTTTCAAATGCCTGTTGAAGTTGCAAGTTCATAGAAGCAACTTGGGAACGGGACCTCTCAAAACTGCGAAAAATAGTACTAAGCAAGCTTCAATATAATTACAACTATTATATAATAATAAAAAATTAATTTTTTTAAGAAAAATCTATTTACAATTTTAAATAATTTTGATATAACATATTATAGTTTACGTAAATTGATAAAATGCTTTTTCAAGCATTAGGTAAAATATATGAAGATAGGGGAACTTAAAATGGAAAAACAAATTAAATCTTTTTTAGAATTTCTTGAAAATGAGAAGAAATTATCAGATAATACTTTACAATCATATAGAAGAGATATAGTACAATTCGAACAATATGTTGAAAAAAATAGAATAAACTTTTTAAAATTTACTCAAGAAGATACTAAAGCATATCTAAAATATTTACAACAAGTAGGTAAAAAAACATCAACAATTTCTAGAAATCTAGCATCTTTAAGATCTTTCTATCAATTTTTAATTAGAGCTAAAAAAGTAAAAAATGATCCAACAGATGGTATTCAATCTCCTAAAGTAGAAAAAAGGGTGCCTAGTGTTCTTACTTCACAAGAAGTAGAGTTGCTATTAGAACAACCAAAAGATGTCGACTTAAAAGGAACTAGGGATAAAGCAATGCTAGAATTTGCTTATGCTACTGGTATGCGAGTTACAGAGATAATTTCTTTAAATTTAGAAGATGTTAATTTAGAAGAGGGATTTGTTATATGTAAACAAGGATCTAAGCAAAGAAACATACCTTTGGGTTCATTATCTTTAAAGGCTTTAAAAGAATATATAGATGAAGCAAGACCTATTTTAATAAAAAATGAAAAAGAAAAAGCCTTATTTGTTAATGTAAATGGAAAAAGACTAACAAGACAAGGTTTTTGGAAAATAGTAAAATACTATAAAGAACAAGCACATATTACAAAAGACATTACACCACATGTATTAAGACATTCATTTGCAACACATTTATTACAAAATGGTGCAGATTTGAAAGCAATACAAACTATGCTTGGACATTCAGATATTTCATCTACACAAGTATATATGCAATTTCAAGATCCAGGTTTAAAAGATGTATATCAAAAAGCTCATCCAAGAGCATAAGGTAAATATAAAAATCGTTTGTGAAGCAAACGATTTTTTATATTTTACTTTTATCTATAAAACTACTTGACAGTTTACAATAATCAATATAAAATAGTAATGTAAGTAAATATATTCTAATATAAATTTTAAGTGAATTAGTTATATATATTTCGTACATTGAAAATTAAATAAGAAAGAGGTGCATAAGATTATGGATATCGTAATCAATATCGCCGTTTTTCTAATTTCAGCAGTAATTTTTACTTTCGTAGGAATGTTTATAAGAAAGAAAGTTGCTGAGTCTAAAATGGAAAGTGCAGAAAATGAAGCAAAAAAAATAATTGAAATGGCAAACATAGAAGCAGAAAATAAAAAGAAAGAGGAAATATTTAAAGCAAAAGAAGAAATTATGAATGCCAGAAAAGATTTAGACCAGGAGGTTAGAGAAAGAAGAGGCGAAGTTCAAAATCAAGAAAGAAGATTAATTCAGAAAGAAGAAAATTTAGAAAAGAAACAAGACATGGTAGAAAAAAAAGAAAGAGATTTAGATTTTAAATACCATGAACTAGATGAAAAAAAGCAAGAAATTGAAAATGTATTAAATAAGCAAATTGAAGAATTGCAAAAAATTTCTGGATTATCAAAAGAAGAAGCAAAACGAATTTTACTTTCTGAACTAGAAAAACAATTAACAACGGAAAAAGCAACATTAATAAGAGATATGGAAACAAAACTAAAGGAAGAATCAGAAAAAAAAGCAAAAGAACTTATTGGATATGCAGTTCAAAAATGTGCTGCAGATCATACTTCTGAAACAACAGTATCTATAGTAGCTCTTCCAAATGATGATATGAAAGGCAGAATAATTGGTAGAGAAGGTAGAAATATTAAAACGCTAGAAACTTTAACTGGTATTGATTTAATTATAGATGATACCCCAGAAGCTGTTGTTATTTCAGGTTTTGACCCATTAAGAAGAGAAGTTGCAAGAATTGCTCTTGAAAAATTAATTGATGATGGAAGAATTCATCCAGCTAAAATTGAAGAAATGGTTGAAAAAGCAAAAGAAGAACTAGAGCAAACCATTAAAGAAGAAGGAGAAAGAGCAGTACTTGAAACTGGAGTAATTGGTTTACATCCAGACCTAGTTAAATTGATAGGTAAGCTTAAATATAGAACAAGCTATGGTCAAAATGTATTAAATCATTCAATAGAAGTATCTAATTTAGCTAGAATTATGGCAGAAGAATTAGGCTTAGATCCAAAACTTGCAAGAAGAGCTG
Source organism: uncultured Clostridia bacterium (assembly GCA_947625825.1). Lineage (GTDB taxonomy): Bacteria > Bacillota > Clostridia > TANB77 > CAG-508 > CAG-273. The sequence continues at coordinate 8,101 of CANQPV010000001.1, forward strand.
GCTTATTACATGATATTGGTAAGGCATTAGATCATGATATGGAAGGTACCCATGTAGAACTTGGTGTAGACATTTTAAAGAAATACAAAGAAAATGAAAATGTAATAAATGCAGTTGAAGCACATCATGGGGATGTAGAACCAAAAACTATTGAAGCTGTTCTTGTACAAGCTGCAGATGCTATATCTGCATCAAGACCTGGTGCAAGAAGAGAAACTCTAGAAGCATATATTAAAAGATTAGAACAACTAGAAAGCATAGCAGATTCTTTTGAAGGAGTAGATAAATCTTTTGCTATACAAGCAGGTAGAGAAATTAGAATTATTGTTAAACCAGAACAAATTAATGATGACCAAATGACTTTAATGGCTAGAGATATTGCTAAAAAAGTTGAAGAAGAAATGGAATATCCAGGACAAATAAAAGTTAATGTGGTTAGAGAAACAAGAGTCATAGATTATGCTAAATAATTAATTTAAATGTAACTATTTATAAAAAATAGTTACATTTTTTTTGACATGACACAATAATGGTGATATAATCAGCATATGGTATATTTACTATATCAATTTTTTAAGAAAGGGGCAGTCCTAAGGTGAAAATCAATTTTATTGACATGCGCACTGAAGAACACTTTGAGAAGTATTTTGATGTCACAAGATTCGGCATCACCAGAACTGAGGGCGATGAAGCTGAATATAATGCTTTCATTGCCAGTGAAGGGCTTGTATGGGAAAATGAAAACATATACAAGCGTGAAACCCCTTTAATGACAGCCTAAATAGGCAAAAACAAAGATCCTGTTAGTTTAAACTCTAGCAGGATTTTTGTAAATTTCAAAAGATGACATATGTAATTACACTACATATACTTTACAATTATGTAAAATAATGTTATAATAAGTCAATATGAGAAGATTACTCATATTTAATCCCTTATATTCACTAAATAGTGATGAGGTATTTCCTCTGACTTTTGGTGTTACAATATATAAATTTCAACTATGAAGAAAGAAGGAAAATAGCAATGTTAACTTTGTTTTTTATTTTTGCGGTAATATTTGCGATAATTTCTTTTTGTAAGTGGAAAAAAACAAATTTTGCGTCAGAAGAATGTGGAGGTTTATTTATTGTAAGCATATTAGTGGTGGCTTTTGTTTCTGCTTTTTTATTTCCGGCTATCATAGCGATGACAAACGATGCAAAAGTGCATGAAAAATATACAGAAGCACAAGAAAAAGTAATAATTCTACAACAAGATATCGAAAATCTAAAGGATGAAGAAAAAGACATTGATAAATTTGTAACTGAATATGACAATTTAAAACAGCAATTAGAAGATGCGCAAAATTATATTGAGCAACAAGAAGGAGAATGGTCAATGTTGAAATTCCTACTATACTTTGGCTAATAAACATTGCTAAAAATAGTGCTAACCAAAAACTTGTTAGCACTATTTTTTAATTTTCAAAAAATATAATAAAAATATTGTACTTTTGCAAAATTGAATATATAATAATATTGTTTATTATAGGAAAGGAAAAATATACTTATGACATTTATAGAAACAATAAAGCAAAAGGCAAAACAAAATATAAAAACAATAATTCTTCCTGAAAGTGAAGATAAAAGAGTTTTAGAAGCAGCTAGCAAAGCAATAGCAGAAAACTTTGCTAATATTATTTTAATAGGAAATGAGCAAGAAGTTAATCAAAAAGCAAAAGAAAATAATATAGATGTTTCAAAAGCTAAAATTATTGATCCTAAGGCATCTGAAAAATATGAAGAATATGTAAATGCTTTTTATGAACTAAGAAAAGCAAAGGGAATGACAATTGAAGAAGCAAGAAAAACTTTATTAGAGCCAATTTATTTTGGAATGATGATGGTAAAACAAGGACATGCAGATGGTCTAGTATCAGGTGCATGCCATTCAACAGCAAATACTCTAAGACCAGCACTTCAAATTTTAAAAACAGCTCCAGAAACAAAATTAGTATCAGCATTTTTTGTAATGGTAGTACCTAATTGTGAATATGGAGAAAATGGTTTATTTGTATTTGGAGACTGTGGGCTAGTTGAAAACCCAACGGCAGAAGAATTATCTGAAATTGCTATTTCTTCTGGCAAAAGTTTTAAACAATTATCTGGAAAAGAGCCAAAAGTAGCAATGCTTTCATATTCTACTTATGGAAGTGCACATTCTGAGCTTACAGAAAAAGTAATACAGGCAACTAAATTATTAAAAGAAAAAGAACCTAATTTAACTTGCGATGGAGAGTTGCAATTGGATGCTGCAATTGTTCCAGAAGTAGCTAATTCTAAAGCACCAGGAAGTGTAGTTAAAGGAAAGGCAAACACATTAATTTTTCCAGATTTAAATGTTGGAAATATAGGTTATAAATTGGTTCAAAGATTAGCAAAAGCAGAGGCTTATGGACCACTTTGTCAAGGTATTGCAAAACCAGTAAACGATTTATCAAGAGGGTGTAGTAGCAATGATATAGTTCGGCGTTATTGCAATTACTTGTGTTCAAGCACAAACAAATTAAAAAAAATTATTATTTAAAACCTTAAAATTATTCAACATGCACTAAAGCATATAACAACAATTTAAATTTTTAATATATTATTTAAGAAAGGAAGTTTTAAAATGAAAATTTTAGTAGTAAATTGTGGAAGTTCATCTATTAAATATCAATTAATAGATATGGAAAATGAGAAAGTAATGGCAAAGGGATACCTAGAAAAAATAGGCTTGCCAGATTCTTTTTTAACACACACTGTTAATGGAGAAAAACGTAAAATAGAACAATTAGTTAGAAATCATGAAGAAGGAATTCAACTAGTATTAGAGCAATTAACACACCCAGAATATGGTGTTATTAGCTCACTTGATGAAATAGGAGCTGTAGGACACAGAGTAGTACATGGTGGAGAAAAATTTAGTTCTTCTGTATTAATAAATGATGACGTTATTGATGCAATGCGTGAATGTATTCCTTTAGCACCACTTCACAATCCTGCAGGAATTACAGGAATAGAAGCTTGCAAAAAAGTATTGCCAAATGTTCCAATGGTAGCAGTATTTGATACAGCATTTCATCAAACATTACCTAAAAAAGCATATTTATATGCTATTCCTTATGAATATTATGAAAAATATGGAATTAGAAAATATGGTTTCCACGGTACTTCTCATAGATTTGTTGCAAAAAGAGTAACAGAATTAATGAATAAAAAACCAGAAGAGTTAAAAATAATTACTTGCCACTTAGGACAGGGTGGAAGCTTAGCAGCAGTAAATGGAGGAAAATCAGTTGATACTTCTATGGGCCTAACACCACTTGCTGGTATTCCAATGGGTTCAAGAAGTGGAGACATTGATCCATCAATAGTAACATTTTTAATGAAAAATGAAAACTTAACTCCAGATGAAATGGATAATATATTAAATAAAAAATCTGGAAAATTAGGCATTTCTGGAATAAGCTTTGATGATAGAGATATAGAAAAAGCAGCAGAAGAAGGAAATGAAAGAGCAAAACTTGCAATAGACACTTTTGTTTATCAAGTAATTGGTTACATTGGAAGATTTGCAGCACAAATGAATGGTGTAGATGTAATTACATTTGCTGGTGGTGTTGGTGAAAATGGAATAGACGTTAGAAAAGAAATTTGTAATTCACTAAGCTACTTAGGTGTAAAAATAGATGAAGAGAAAAATAATTGTAGGGGAAAAGAAGTAGAAATTTCTACTCCAGATTCTAAAGTAAAAGTATTTGTTGTTCCAACAAATGAAGAACTTATGATAGCTAGAGATACAATGGAAATAGTAAATAAATAAAAAAGTGGCTTTGCCACTTTTTTATTTATTTACATATTCGCTAATGGGTTACTTTCAACAGCATTTCTTACTTGTTCATTTTCAACATGTGTATAAATTTGAGTTGTAGAAATATTTTGATGTCCTAATAATACTTGCAAAGCCCTAATATCTACATTTCCATATTGGTACATTAAAGTTGCTGCAGTATGTCTTAATTTATGTGTTGAATATTTATTAATGTCTAATCCTGATTTTGCAAGTTCTCTTTTTACAATTTCTTGTACCATTCTATTACTAATACGCTCTTTTCTTTTACTTAAAAATAGGGCATCTCTATCATCTGATTTAACGCCCTCATGAGGTCTAACTTTTAAATATTCATTTATTGCATTTATACATGCTTTATTTAAATAAATAGTACGTTCTTTGTTGCCTTTACCAATTACAGTCATTTTATTTTCGCTAAAATCAATATTTTTTATATTTATTCCAACTAACTCAGATAGACGCATTCCACAATTTAAAAATAGGGTAATAATAGCAAAATCTCTTTCTTTAAATTCACCAATTTCGTTTTTTGTAGTTTCTAGAAGCTTTTGGCTATTTTCTAAAGATAAATATTTAGGAAGTCTTTTTTCCTGTTTTGGTGTTTCTAATCCTATAGTTGGATCTTTATCAAGTATTCTTTCTTTATTTGTTAAATATTTAAAAAATACTCTAATGCTTGCAACTTTTCTAGCTCTAGTAGCAGATTTACTATGGTATGTATTTGTTAAATAAAATAAAAATGCATGAATATCATCTAATTGTATTTTTTTAATAGTATCAATAGACATATTTTTTATATTAATATCTTTTATATTTTCTTCATTAGATAGCCCAAAATGATGCATTATAAACTTTAAAAAATGATTTAAGTCATAGTTATATTCTTTTACAGTATTTTCAGACTTATTTAAAATAGTAGCAATATATTGCAAAAAAGCATTTAAAAAATCAGGATTACTTGCAGTATCTATCATAACAAAATCTATTCCCTTCTTATTATGATTAAAAACTATGTTTATAAAGATAAAACATAATTTTTTAAACATAATAAATTTATTTTTAATTTGACATTATAATATCACTAACCAAAAATAAAAACAATGAATAGTAAAAATTTTATATAAATAAATATAGTTTGAATTATAAATAACAGTATGTTTTACTATTGGTAAACGTCATCTATTTGACATAATATTTAGAACATGTTATAATTTTTATATAAATGCTAATATGGCATTTACATTAAGCACATTGAAATTTTAAATGAAAGAGGTTACAAACAATGAAAAAAACATTAGCACTCATTCTCAGCCTTGTCTTGCTTTTACTCACCACTTCGTGTGGTGGCCGGCAGGATGTAGCAAATCCTGACAGTAGCACTAATATAAATGCTAATGCCACCGACAAAAATCATCCCGAGCATGATACCAAGCCTAGTAACACCGAAACAAATCTTCCTGAGTCACAGAAAGATAACGAAAGCAAAAATGATAGCTCAGAAATTTTGCCCGAAAACACTTCTAACAAGGAAACTCAGGATGAGACCCAAAAAGACGCAAATTCCACTACAAGCAATGGATTAGCTTTGTCTGAAAATAAAAAGGAGGAAAGCGAGAAAAGCACTATTGAAGAAATCATTGAAAATACTCCTATTCCACTCACTGATATCGAAATTGATATGATAAAATCGATGAAAAATGATACAGCTTCTTTTGCAAGGTATGGAGTAAAATATGCAGATTCTAGCATACCTGCTGGAGGAAATGGAACATCGTTCCATTCCTTTGGTAACAAGAGTGATGCTCATTTCAAGGCACCGGATAATCCAGTGGTGGATATAAAAACTGATGATCCCATTGAAATTGCCAAAATTTATGTAGAATTACATGATAATTGGAAATGGAGCGGTGCACCAACTTATTACAATGGTCATAGTGTTAGCATATTACTCATGGAGAAGTTAAAATTGATGATGTTCCTACAGGAATAAAGAGCAATGAGCGTATTTTATACGATAAAGCAAAAGATGCATACTTTAGCGGTAAATGGGATGGCAAACTGGCTATATTAAATTCTCATTACATTGAATTGGATAGCTTAGGCTACATTATAATAGATGGATGGCTAAGCGAATTCCAGGATTGTCTCGATATGCCTAAAGGCGAGTATTTAAACGCAAATATTGCTTTCTACATTACTATTCCGCCGTATGGTACCTTTACAATTGAAGGCAAAAAACTTGTTAGATACCTAAGAGGAGAAAGAACCGAAATTTCCCAAAAAGCTTTAGATTGGGAGGGTTTTGACTTTAACTTAGAAGAATTTCGCAAGCTTACATATGGCACGGATTGTGAAACTTATGCGTACTACGCAAGTAAGTGGCCAGTACTGAAGTATGATGAGGAAAATGATGTGCTATACCTTACAACATTTGATGCTGATGGAAAAGCATATCGCTATGTTTTCACTAACTACAGAGAGGAAGGAATAATTGTTAAAATAAATTAAAAGTAACCTTTCTATTTGTGCAAAAAACCGTGTGGATATTTCCACACGGTTTTTTTAGTATATAATTCTCTATTTTTTGACCTGAACATATAGGGAAAAGTTACCCTGTATAAGAGTATGGATGTACAGTTTGCAAAGCAAATCTGTATATATAAAAATTGAAAAGATTATAAAAATCTGCTATAATGAAAGTGTGGAGGTGTTTAAATTGAAAAAATCAGAAATAAAAAATATATTATTTTCAATGAGAACTGCCGAAAATGAAGAAAGGGGAAAGGCAATATAAAATGGCAAATATTATTGATTATGTTAAATGGAGAGGAGATCTTAGCATAACTGAATCAGAATTTAATGAAATAGATAGTTTGATATTAAATAGATTTTCATATTTTCCATTAGACAGCCTAATAAAAGAAAAAGAAATAGTAACAATTAAAGAATTAGGCAAAAGATTTGAAAAAGAAAGTAAAGAAAACTTAAAAATATTGTGGAAAGATGATGCAGAGCTTTTTCCAGAAATCGGAAGAAGCAAAAGATTTGGTGAAATGATAGCTGTAGAAAATATAACTAAAACAGAAAAGAAACTAGAAGAACAATTCTCTGCAGTTACAATAATTTTGCCAGATGATACCATTTATGTATCTTTTAGAGGAACCGATAATACATTAATTGGATGGAAAGAAGATTTTAATATGAGTTTCAAAAGCCATCTTAAATCACAGATAGATGCAAAAGATTATTTAAACAATATTGCAACAAAATATCCAAACAAGAAAATAAGAGTAGGAGGACATTCAAAAGGTGGAAATTTGGCAGTATATGCTTCTATATTTGCAAATTCTGAAGTTAAAAGCAGAATTATAAATGTATATAATAATGATGGCCCTGGATTTAATGAAGATATAACAAGCACAGAAGAATACAAAAATGCAATCAAAAAAGTTATAACATATATACCACAAGATTCAATATTTGGAATGTTATTAAATCATGAAGAAAAATTTATTATAGTACAAAGTATACAAAAAGGTGTAATGGAACATGATGTATATTCTTGGCAAGTAATTGGAAAAAATTTTATAATATTGAAAGAAGTAACAAATGGAAGCAAATTTATAGATAAAACAATAAAAAATTGGCTAAATAATTTGGATCTACATACAAGAGAGCAAGTAATTGATATTGTTTTTGAAATAATTAATTCAACAAATGCTGATACTTTGAAAGATTTAAAGCTTTCATTAATGAAAAATGCAAGAACAATACTATCAGCATATAGTCGCATAGGAAGTGAAGATAAGAAGATGATAATGACTACAATAACTGCTTTTCTTGCAATATTAAAGGAAAATGTTAAAGAAGAATATAATAATAGTAAAGTGTAATATAGGGTATTGCTTGCAGCAACAAATAAATGAAATATGTAGAATAGAATTTTAATTTATGATAATATAAATACAAAAATTATAGGAGGTATATTTTATGAAGATACACTATTTTCAAAGATATCATACAAAAGAAAATGTAGCTACAGCAAATACTATGTTACTTTTATCACGTTTATATTCATATTCATCAGAAAAGTTTTTTGGTTTTTTAAAGTCAGAATTTTTTTATGATTCCTTTGATCCAGAAATTGTATTTACACTCCAAGAAAAAAGTGTAAATAGCATTCCAGATGCAACAATTGTACAAAAAGGGTTTAAGATTGTTGTTGAAACCAAAATGAGTGATTGGTTTTATTCAGAACAGCTAATTAAACATTTAAATTCATTTGGTGATGAAAAATATAAAGTTATAATTACTTTAGCCCCGGAACTTATGAATGAGAAGGAGAAAGCTATCTTTGAAGAACAGTTGAAAAAATATAATTTAATGCAAAATTATCCAGTAATACATATTAATACTACATTTGAGAGATTGGCAAATGCTATTCAAGATGTAATTGATGACCGAGATTATGAAATTCAAGAAGTATTAGATGATTATCTTAACTATTGCTATACGGATGGGCTTATTACTGTTTCAGATTCGTGGAAGTATATGCGTATGCAACTTGCAGGAGCTACTATTAATTTCAATATGGATAATGATATTTATTATGAAAATGCAGAACATAAATTTCGTGCTCATGATTATTTAGGATTATATACTAGGAAAAGTGTACGTGCTATTGGTAAAATTTGTGCTAGAATTACAGCAGTAAAAACGAAAGATGGTATGCAGTATAACGCTGAGTTTGGAGAAATTACAGAAGAAAGAAAAGATAAAATAAAAAAAGCTATAGATGATGGAAAATTATATGGATATGATTTGAGCAATAGTTTACATAGATACTTTTTTGTTGAGAAATTCTATGAAACAGATTTTAGGAAAATTACACCAAAACCTCCAATGGGGACACGTATTTTTGACTTATCACAAGTTTTAGATTTAAATGAAATTCCAAATACGGACCAAATAGCAGAACTATTGAAAGAAAAAACATGGAATTAGAAAGTATGCTAATAACAAATTGATATAAGTCAATAAATGTAAATTTTTTAATATTTTATGAGAATAGAATTAAAAAACAAAAAATGCTAAAAAAGGAGAGAGTGGGCAGTTTTAAAAGATCTTTATTAAAAAATAAATAAGATTTTAAAACTCAATTTTGAGATTTTATAAAAATTTTTAATTAATACTTTAATAATTTAAAATTTATAAAAAATTTTAAAACCGAACATTTGTTATAATTGGAATTTTTATAAGTTCTAATATAATTTTTGCAAATATTTTATAAAATTTTAAAATAAATTTCTATTTATAACATTATAAAATAATTTCATTTTATAAAGCTTTAAAATCGATTTTAAGGCGCTTTTATTTTTAAGACATATAATTTGTTGGCTATAAATTTAAGCAAAATGCTGAAATATACGGATTTCATAAATTTTACTAAAAATAATATAATATCATTCAAAATTTTATATAATTAATTAATAAATTATAAAATTATAATAAATAATCAGAAAACTTAAAAATATTGACGCGTGAGAATCAATTCTAAGAGGTTTTTATAAAAAAGACATATAAGTTTGTCTAAAAAAAACTGTAAATAGCTAATATTAGGCAATTATAAGAAATTAAAGAAAAGGACCATATAACAATGGCCCTACTTAATTTACCTCTACTCAATTGTACAAAACTTTCATTTTGCGCAATTGAATATAAATATTTTTCTTTTATTCTACCGCCTATCTTTTATTTTTATTCTATCTCTTAATATTTATTTTTTAATATATAATAATAAAATTTATTTTTAATTTTGAATAAACTTAATAAACTCATCAATGTTAATATCTAATTGTTTTAATATTTCAGAAAACATTCCTGGATATAGTATATCACTATTATGTATAGCAATTACACTAATTTTATTATTTCTATTATTTTTTATTTTATGGTGGGATCCATTTATAGATATTTCAGTACAGTCATATTTTAATAGATATTTAAAAAAGTCTTTCGCTTTTATTCTTGGTATTTTAGGCATATGATACATCCAATTTTATATCTTTAGCTTCTTTTTCAGCTATTTCTTCATTATTATTATAATACATATAAATAGATTTAGTCATTAACTTTTTTAATTCTTCTATTGTTTTTGCTTGTGCAAAGCAACCTTCTATTTCCTTACATTCTCCCCAAAAACCATCTTCTTCTACATGAACAATAATAGTATAAGTTTTTTTCATTTTTTTTACACCTCTTATACTATTATATATTGAATTAATAAACTTATACATTATTACCACCTCTTACATAGTACTTTCAATTTTTTGTAGACAACTTATTATTATTTCACATTTTTTAAGAAATATGACATTTTTTCTAAAAAGTCTGAATTTGTTTTTGTTTGCATCATTTGAGTAATTAATTCTTCGGTAACATCTGATACAGACATTGTAGACATTGCTTTTCTTAATGCAAATACAGTTTCTAATTCTTTTGGATCTAATAAAAGCTCTTCCCTTCTAGTTCCAGATTTATTAATATCAATTGCTGGGAAAATTCTCTTTTCTGATAATTTTCTATCTAGGTGAACTTCCATATTGCCTGTTCCTTTGAATTCTTCAAATATAACATCATCCATTCTACTACCTGTTTCAATTAATGCAGTAGCAAGAATAGTTAAACTTCCGCCGTTTTCTATGTTTCTAGCTGCACCAAAGAATTTTTTAGGTTTATGAAGTGCACTTGGATCTAAACCACCTGATAAAGTTCTTCCAGATGATGGTATTACTAAGTTATACGCTCTAGCTAAACGTGTAATGCTATCTAATAAAATAACTACATCTTTATTTTGTTCTGTTAATCTTTTTGCTCTTTCTAGTACCATTTCTGCTACCTTTACATGATGCTCTGGAAGTTCATCAAATGTAGAGTATATAACGTCTCCCTTTATACTTCTTCTCATATCTGTAACTTCTTCAGGACGCTCATCTATTAATAAAACAATTAATTCTATTTCTGGATTATTAGTTGTAATACTATTTGCTATTTTCTTTAATAATGTTGTTTTACCAACTTTTGGTGGTGCAACAATCATTCCTCTTTGCCCTTTTCCAATTGGTGACATTAAGTCAATAATTCTCATTGCATATTCATTTGGAATTGTTTCTAAACGAATTCTTTCATTTGGGTAAATTGGAACTAAATCATCGAATTTCTTTCTTCTATATGCTTTTTCAGGTGCCTCACCATTTACTTCTCCAACATAAATTAATGCTGGGAATTTTTCTCCTTCTTTTGGAAGTCTTGAAATACCTTTAATTTTATCTCCTTTATCTAGTTTAAATCTTCTAATTTGTACTGGAGAAATATATACATCTTTTGGTGTTGATAAATAGTTTTCTCCTCTTAAGAAACCATAACCATCTGGAAGTACTTCCAAAATTCCTTCTATAATTTGGTCATCTGCATTTGTTATTTTATAAGTTCCTCCTGGTTCTCTAACTTCATTACCATTAGTACTTTCAGAAGAACCTAGTGTTTCAAAGTCTTCTTCATATGCCTCTTCTTTTTCTTTACTAATATTTTCCATATCAGCTTGGCCATCGCTAATAGCTTGTCCTTCTTTATTACTTAAAATTTTTGAAAGTTCTTCAATAAGTTCTTCTTTTTTTAGTTTTGAACTGTTTTTTATACCTTCTTCTTTTGCCATTTGACGTAACTCAACTAGAGTATGATTTTCTAAATTCATATTGTTCCCCCTATATTTTTTATATTTTATAATTTTAAATTTTGGAATTTATTAAGATGATTAAAAATAATAATTTGAAAATTATAATTAAAAATACTATTGAATAGTGTGGAGGATGTGTTTCCCCCAACACTATATATGTAACTATTTATTAATGTCTATGTATACCTTTTCATTAGGTAAATACATATTTAGTTTATCTCTTGCTATTTCTTCTATATAATCTTTTGAATTAATATTAGCTTTAGTTTGATTTAATTCTTCTTTTTTTTCTTCTTCTTGTGCAATTTGTTCTAAATAACGTTTTGCATCTGCATTATACATATTTAAAGATTTTTGTTGAGATAAAAAAGTATATACAACATAAATAGCAATTACTACTAATAAAAGTCTTTTTAATATAAATTTAATGTTTTGATTTTTCATACGTAACTTATTTCCTTATCTTTTTTTGAATACTTATAAATTATAACATATTATATTTATATTTTCTACATTTTTTGTAAAAAACCTTCTTTTTTCCTTTAAATTTCTTGTTTTTTGATTATTTTTTTATTATCTTTTGTCATATTTTGTAAATTTTTGTTGTTTAATGTCTTAAGTTTATTAAAAATTTTTTTAAACGGATTTAATATAAATTTTTTTAAAATATTAACTATAATATGAATTGGATAGGATATAATTCTTTTTAATAACTGAATTATACGAACAGAATATTTTACAATAATTCTGCTAATTGTTAAAATATATATTAAAAATCCAAAAAAGATCCCTAAAATTATATAACTTCTTATTTCTCCATTATTAAATTTGAAAATAGAAAATAGAATAATTATTCCTGCTAAAATCCAAAATATAATATCTTGAATATAAGTAATCCAATCTGCTGTTTTAAAGCTTTTTCTTAAAATTCTAAAACAATCAAATAAAAAACCAATTACAATACCTACTAATATAAAAATACCTAAACAAAATAATTGCCTATAAACCTCGTTCACATTATCACCTACTTAAATATTTTGTTTAAAAATCCCCCACTTTTTTCTATTGTATCTTTTTCACTATAAGAAAGCTGTGAAATTTCTCCTTCTAAAGTAACTTCTGAAGTATCCAAGCTTAATTTATTTATTCTAATATTTTCTCCCTTTACAGTTAAAAGACCAAGCTCTGTTTCCAAAATAACAATTTGGTCATCAAAACTTAAAACATCTAATACACCTGTTACATTTAATTTTTCTCTATTTTCTAAAACAATATTTTGAATAACATTTGTCATATTTGTCATTGATTTTCTTTCGTCAATTGGCATTTAAAAATCACTCCTTTATACAATGAATTAATCTAGTCTATTTATATATATTCAGGTCTTGTCTACTTTAGAACTTTAATAATCTTATAAAACAAAAAAAATATAGAATATTATTCTATATTTTTTCAAAATAGCAATTTATTATTTAACAATGCTTCCATTTTCTTTTGATATAGGAGAATTTACTATTATTTTTATTCCATATTTACGAGCTATTTTTATGCATCTATCGTGAAGTACTTTTGCACCTTTTTGAGCTAGTTGTTCCATTTCATTATATGAAATTTCATTTAATTTTCTAGCACATTTATACTTGTGTGGATCTTTATCATAAATTCCATTTGTGTCAGTATAAATATAGCATTCTTTTTGTTCTAATGCTGCTGCTATTGCAAGAGCTGTTGTATCTGAGCCATCTCTTCCTAAAGTAGTTATATTCTGCTTATTATCAATTCCTTGGTATCCTGCTATTACAACTATTTTATTTGTTTCTAATTCTTCTAATATAGTATTAGTATAAACATCTTCTATTTTAGCCTGTGTATAATTTGAATCTGTAAAAATTCCGGTTTGCCATCCTGTAAGAGATACTACACTATACCCCATTTCATTTAATAATATTGCAAACTTAGAACAAGAAATTTGTTCACCAGTAGATAATAACATATCTAATTCTCTTTTGTTTGGTTCTAGGCTTAATTCTTTTGCTTGTTTTAATAATTCATCTGTTGTTTTGCCCTGTGCTGATACAATTACAACTACCCTATCGTTTTCTTCTAAAAAAGAAATAGTTTTTTTAGCTGCGATTTTTAGCTTTTCATTATCAGCTAAACATGTTCCTCCAAATTTAATAACAACTAATTTCATAAGAATCACAAGTCCTTATACAAAAAATACAAGTCAATTTAAATTTAAATTTGACTTGTATATTATATGCTGTAATATATAATTTGTTCATTTAAAATTATACTAGAATTAAAACTATATTACAATTAAAATTATTACTACAATTCAGTTTTAATTAATTTTAAGTTTAGAAAAATTATTTTCTTATAATAAATTTTAAATAGCTATCTATAAAACCATTTAAGTCTCCATCCATTACAGCCTCAACATTTCCTACCTCGAAATTTGTTCTATGGTCTTTTACAAGTGTGTATGGACAAAATACATAAGAACGAATTTGGCTTCCCCAAGCTATGTCCATTTGTACACCCTTTAGTTCATCTATAGTTTCTTTTTGTTCCTTTTCTTTCAAATTTAATAATTTAGATTTTAGCATTTTCATTGCAGTTTCTCTATTTTGAATTTGTGAACGTTCTGATTGACAAGCAACTACAATATTTGTTGGAATGTGTGTAATTCTAATTGCAGAAGAAGTTTTGTTAATGTGTTGTCCTCCTGCACCAGAAGAACGATATGTATCTATTCTTAAATCATCTGGATTAATATCTATTTCAATATCTTCTGTAATTTCTGGTAATACTTCAATTGAAGCAAAAGAAGTATGTCTTCTTCCTCCTGCATCAAATGGAGAAATTCTAACAAGTCTATGTACACCCATTTCACCTTTTAAATATCCATAAGCAAAGTCTCCTGCCACTAAAAATGTAACACTTTTTAGACCAGCTTCTTCTCCTTCTAAACAGTCTAATTCTTTTACAGCAAAGCCATTAGCATTAGCCCATCTAGTATACATTCTATATAGCATTTCTGCCCAGTCCTGTGCTTCTGTTCCTCCTGCACCAGGGTGAATTGTTAAAATTGCATTATTATTATCATATTTTCCAGATAATAATGTAGTAATTTCTAGTTTTTCAATTTCTTTTTCTAATTTAGATGTTGTTTTCAAAACTTCTTTTGTCATTTCTTCATCTGGTTCTACATTCAAAAGTTCACTCATTTCTAATACACTATTAAATTCTGTTTCAATTTTATTATATGTTTCTATTTTATTTTTAATTTCGTTTATTTGCTTTAAAACAACAGAGCTATTTTTGTTATCTAGCCAAAAGTTTTGTTCCATTGTTTTTGATTCTAATTCTGCTAGTTCATTTTTTAGTTTAACTATATTTAGTGAATCACCTATTTGCTCTAATTTGCCTTTTAGTTCTTGTAAAAGCTTATTATTTTCTTCTAACTCTAGCATTTATACACTTCCTATCTCTATAAATATATTTAATTATATAGTACTTTAAGAAAATGTCAATAATTAAATTACTTAATATATATTAAAAACCCGCTACCATATTATAGTAACGGGAATAAAAAAGACTTTGTAAATTATTTTGGAGAAACTCGCCCACCATTATATGGCTTTGCTATATTCGTACGAGTATATGGAATATATTTCGAACTCGTAGATTTTGACCTGCCACTTATATATAGTGTTCCCAGTTTTTCTACCTCTCTTGCCTTTTTTATTTTTTTGGAGGTTGCACGTTTTTTCGTTGGAATATAAAACTTTGGATTTAATGTAATGCTTCCAAAGCAATTCCTTCCTTCGAACTTGATTGTTGACTGAACATTTTTTATGAATCCGTATTTACCATTTTTATAACCTTTGTTAAGCGTAATGGCATACGGTCCATGCCATGGCAATTTGCAATTAACAGCAGTTGCCGATAAAGAAAGTTCTTTGCTTTCAATATGAACATTTTTTGCATTGTTAAATGTTCCTTCTGGCATGACAATTTCAACATCATACCTATTTTCGTGCTGGGTAACGGTTACTTTGATTCCTGTTTTTTTATCTATGTAGCACCGAACACAGTCTCTCATGCTAGTCCTCCTTTTTACTAGTAATTACTAGGTAAAAATATTTAAGAATCAGCTATTTGCTAATTCTTAAATATTTTACATCAAATTTACATAATTGTCAATTGCTACTCATAGATATGATACTTAGATAGAAAAATATTTGGCTAAACCACTTTTTATCATAACTATATAAACTAGTTTAAAATTGCTTCTACTAATTCATTTAACTTTTCCATATCAGTTTCCTTTAAGGCTGATCTTATTGTAACAACAGGTTCTACAATTTCAATATTTTTCATTGTAGATAATATTTCTTTCATACATTTAGCTGAATTTGGAGCCCATGTTCCATTTTCAATAATTCCTACTTTTCTATTTTGATAATTCTTTTCTTTTAAATTCATTAATAGGTTTCTCATTGGCGTAAACATTTCCATATTATATGTAGATGAGGCAAATATTATTTTTCCATACCTAAAAGAATCTTCTACAGCTTCTGCAAAATCTTCTCTTGATAAATCTGCTAGTACTACTTTACTAGCACCTTTTTCTTCTAATATTTCTTTTAGTTTTTCACAGGCCTTGAAAGTATTTCCATGTATAGAAGCACAAGCAATATATACTCCTTCACTTTCAACTTCATATTTACTCCAAATATCATATTTGTTAATATAATAAGATAAGTTTTCCTTTAAAATTGGTCCATGCAATGGGCAAATTGTTTGTATATCTAACAAGCTTGCTTTTTTTAATAATGCTTGAACTTGAATACCATATTTTCCGCACTATATTAAAATAATACCTTCTTGCTTCACAGTCCCAGTCTTCATTAGTAGATAATGTGCCAAATTTTCCAAAGGCATCTGCAGAAAATAGTATTTTTTCTTTTTCTTCATATTCCATCATTACTTCAGGCCAATGTATCATTGGTGCCATAATAAAATGTAATGTATGTTTTCCTAAGTTTAAAACATCTCCATCTTTTACTTCAATTTTTCTTTCATCT
This sequence comes from uncultured Clostridia bacterium, assembly GCA_947625825.1. Classification (GTDB taxonomy): domain Bacteria; phylum Bacillota; class Clostridia; order TANB77; family CAG-508; genus CAG-273. Next base: position 24,805 of record CANQPV010000001.1, read on the forward strand.
AAGTCTTTAATATCAAAAAATTGTGGCAAAAATGCAAATGTTTTATTATTTCCAACAATTTTAATATTAGGAAATTTATTTATTAATGTTTCAATGTTATAGGCATGATCTGGCTCTAAATGTGAAATTATCAAATAATCAGGTTTTCTTCCGTTTAAAGCTTTATCTAAATTTGTTAGCCATTCATCTGTTTTTCTTTTATCTATTGTTTCCATTACAGCTATTTTTTCATCAATTATAACATATGAATTGTATGAGATACCATTTGGTACACTATATTGATTTTCAAATAAGTCTATACTTTCATCATCTGCTCCAATGTATTTAATATCATCTGAAATTTCTATATCTTTCATTTTATTCAATCCTTTCAAAAATGTATTATACTTAGCTATTTTCATTTATTAATAGCTTAATTATTCATCATTATTATATTTATTAATAAGCTAGTTGTCAATTGATTACAAAGTGTATTTTACAAAATTTCAAAAAAGAGAGCATAGCTCTCTTAATAATAATTACGTTTTAAATACTTTATCTACTCATATTTGCTTTTGAAAAAGGTGTATCAATTAAATGTAACTGTTCTAATTGTTCTTCTGTAATGTTTATAACTTTACCACAGCAAGGATTAAAACTCTTATTTCCATATACTAGCCAAATAACATTTTCTCCTTTTAAATCTTGTTTTGGCATTGTTCCAGGACAAGGTTCTCCATCAGTAAATACTATTTTATTTATTTCTCTTTTTTTAGTAAAAGATCTAACCGCTAAATCCCAATCTTCTGTCCAAGCAGAATGCCCTCTTGCTCCATTAGGTATAGTAAAATTATCTATGTCTCTTATACTTTTAACATCTACAAATCCCCAGAATTTTTCATTAAAGCACCCTACTCTCAATTTAGATTGTTTTAATAGGGGCTTTATTTGTCTTAAAAAAGCTTTAACTAGATTTAATTCTACTGATCCAGAAACATCAATCATAATTTCTGTTTCTGCTTCATCTTCAATATCATTTTCTTCTAATCTATAAGCATAATTATTTTCTGCAATTGAACGTCTTTGGCTCCATATTGTTTCTGTTTTTTCTATTTCTCTTCGTATTAAAACTTTCCAATCAATTTCTTTTTTAGTTTCTCCAATATCTTCTAGCTTTATTGTTTCTTCATGTAATCCCCTTATATCTTTTTCAGTTTTTTCACGTCTAGCTCTGAATTTTTTTATTTTTTCTCTTCTATTATCTGAAAATTCACTTTTTTCATCAAGTTCAGTTTCTTGTTCCTCTGCTGCTTCTTCTACTGATTCCTCTTTTTTTGAATCGCTTTGATTTTTTTGTCTTCCTTCACTTTGTTTTTTGTCTTTTTCTCTATTCTTAAATGCTTCTTCCCATAAACTATGGTCATCACCCTGTTTAGATGTCTGCTTAGTCTCTTCATCTTGATTTTTATCTTTTTGTTCTTCATTATTTGAATTTCCATTTGATTGTCCATCTTGTTCTTGTCCATTTTCATTTTGCTTTTGTTGCTGCTCTTGTTGTTTCTTTTCTTTTTCTTGTAATAAAATTTGATAAAATTCTTCCGCTGAATAATTTAATGCCTCTGGCATATTTACATATCCTTCTTTAATAGTAAAGCCATCTCTTTCTAAATTTGCATTTATAATAGCATCTGTTGCAATGTTCCATAATTCTATATCTCTTCTTTTTCCTTCTTTATCTGTTAATCTAAACATATGCATAAATTTAATATGCATTATTTCGTGTGCTATTGTAAATAACCTATCGCTTTCACTTAAACTTGAAAAATAATTTGGATCAATATAAACGTTTTGTCCATCAGTTGCTGCAGTATGAAAAGGTAAATTATCTTTGAATTCGATATTTGCTTTTGCTATTTCACTTCCAAATCTAGGATATTTTGTTAGCATTTTTCTTTTTATATCATAAATCATATTAACATCCATTTGTGGTACACCCCTTCTTAACCATATTTAATTTCAAAAAGCTACCACGCAAAGATGATAAAGTTTATGCAATATATTTTTTAAACCTTCTTTATTTTCAACCGTTAAAACAATAACTAAATCTTCTGGTAATTTATAACCATAAAATTCCCTATCCTTTACAATTTGGTAATATTTATCTTGCTCATCTGCATTTATTTTATCAATTTCTTTTATTACAAAATAATCATATTTCTTACTACTTATATTTTCTTTAAAAATTTTAAGTAAATCATTTATATTACAGGTTGAACTGACCAAAATCTTTGAATTTAATTCTTTTATATCTTCATTTTGAATTATTACACAATTAGCCTTGCAACCCTTTTGTAGCTCAATTAGTTCTTTATTTATCATCTTAATTTACCCCTTTCATTTTTATTTGTAAAGAAACTTATTAATCTATTTAAAATCTTTTTAAACAAATTATCTTCTTTATATTTAACGACAGAGGTTTCTGTTACATTATTAGCTTTAATGTTTGTATTTGCTTTCTTTTCTACTCTATTTTTAAAAATATCATTAATATCATAATCTGTTATGTTCTTTGTCTTTAAAGCATTAGAATGTATTATGTCTTTGTACTTTTTTCTTTCGTTTTCGTTACACCACCAAGTAACATAAATAAAGCCTAAAAGTTCTTTAGTTTGATCTTTTATGTTTAGTCCCCTAATTGGCATTTCATGATTAAATTTTGGTGTATATTTCTTATCTGAAATTTCAATTAAAAATCTTATAAAGCTTTGTGGTATTTTTTTTATATCTTCCTTTTTTGTGTAATTTAATATATCTAATACTTGTGCTGCAGCCTCACTATATTGAGCTTCTTTCATTATCTTCACCTCTCACTTCTTTAGTATCTCTTTCTAAATAGCTACTGTACATTTGACCTATTTCAGCATAAGCTGAAAGTCCTTCATTAGCATATTGTTTTGATTCATTTGCTGTATGTAAAGATAATTCCATTTCTTGCAATTCAGATATTCGTTCCATTTTTCTTTCATCATTTCCTGCCCAATATATGTCATAAATTGAAAGATACTCTGGATCACAATATTTTCTTATAAATTCCCTACATGCCTCTAGTTGTGTTTCATCCGCAGTTATTAAAGCCGCCATATATGCAAACCTCTCACTTATATCTCGTGGTAAATCAGCTTGCGTATACCCTTCTCCTATTCCTTTTACCACTTCTTCTGGTGAAATGGTTGGAAGATTATAAAAATCAAAAAGTTCACTTGCCCATTCCATACGAAGTTTAGATTCTATCGACCTTAATAATATGTCTTCTACGTTTTTTCCTTTATATTTACCAGCTTTTAAATTTCTTTCAAAATTATATAATGTGTTTGAAATTGAAGTCCATGAGCGAGGATCGTTTGTTCTTCCTTTACATCCGATTAGTATCTAAATTTTGTTCCCCAACTTCTGGTTCTTCATAAAAATAACCTATATCAGCTATGTTTTCGCTTTTGCCAGAATTATTATATTTAGATAATATATATCCTATTACTGCTGGATGTATCTTATGTGGTATCGCATATTCTGTTATCCATTCTCCAACTTTTGGCTCCATATCTAATATATGATCGAATCTCTTTTCTAACGGCTCTGCTAAGTCCTCTGCTACACTTGAATATTTCTTTTGGTTTCCGAGTTGCAACAACCACAACATTATCTGGTAGTTTAAGTCCTTTACCTATTTCTACTATTCTATTCAATACTAAAGTATATACTAAGGCTTGAACTGCTGGTTTTACATTTAAAAGCTCATCTAGCATTATTACAACTTTTTTTCTACTTTCTTTTGATCTTTCATAAACTGTATCTGCTATATCATATATACTTTGTATATTTTCTTCAATTAATTTTCTTTCTTCTTCTGTTGCTTCTTGCATAATTACAGTTTTAGCAAAGTCTGGTGGTATGCTTTGCCCCGTTTGTAAATTAACCGATCCTACTACTTTTTCTGGAAACATATTATTTGTTAACTTTATATAAATTAAATCTGGATATAATGATTTAATTCTTTCCGTTTTTCCTATTCCAGAAGGTCCACGAAGCAATACAGATTCTCCAGCTTCTATCCAATTATGTATTATTTCTGTATCTGTCATATTTGTTCTTGAAGAAGGCTTCGTATCATCTGGATTTAATTTTTGCAATCTTGATTTTCTAGTTCCAGTATCCTCTATTTCTTCTGTTTCGTCTTGTTTTTCTCCTAGATTTATTGTTCCTCTTGATTGTTCTAACTCTTTGGATAAATATTTATCCATAAATGTTTTTATATCTGTTTTGTCAAAATCTCTTGTATGATAATCTCTCGTAGCTTTAAATTGAACTCCTGCAAAAATCAATTTCTCTGTTAGCATAATCTTTGCTTTTTCATCAACTAACCATTTTACTGGAGATACTTCTACCCATACATAATCTCCATCTTTATATCTTTCTCCGTTTGAAAGTTGAAATTCTCCTCCATCAAAATATGAATTAGTTTCAACTCTTACATATCTTTTTCCGTCATATTGATATTCTTCATGTTTTTTTGGTTCAAATTTTTCATCATAATCATCATATTTTTTTGAATCTGTTGTATATCCTTTTCCAGTTCTTGATAATCTTCCACTTTTAAATGCTTGTTCTAATTTTAATTGCATATCTTTCGATACCGCTTTTTGTGGATAGTATCCATATTCTACTTCAAGAATTCCATCTCTTGCTCTTTTCCCACTCACTCCGTTCGTGGGGATTGAGCTGATTGATGAGAACGGTAAAGCTGGGCGAGCCCCACCATCACGTTCGTCAACATTACGACAGTATCTATCACCAATTCCGTTAACCACGCGCGCGTCGTTATCTCCGTCATCTGATTTAGTCCAATAATAACCAGTTCTACCCTCTAAAGAATCATCACTATCTATATGATAACCTGAAACATAGCCTCCTAAAAGAATAGAAAAATCTGTAATTGCTGCCTTTGTTCCTCTTTTCTTTATTATATCTAATTTTTCTCTTTCAAAGCATTGCTCTTGTGTTAGAAAAGTAATATTACTCATACTATTTCACTCCTTAGCCTTAAAAATTTATCTCATATTTTTCTAAAATTATTTTATCATAACAGCATTTTTTTGACAATTTATTTATAAATATTTTTTATTTTTTTACAGGAAATGTATTTTGCTTTAAATTTTTACTTTCCTTTGTATCTTTAATATGGTTATAAAAAGCATTTTTTCTAATATAAACATATTCATCATCAACAATATTTTTATCTCTTAATTTATTTAATGTTTTTAAATGCTTTTTTAATCTTTGCTTTGATGATGATCTTAATTTTCTAGTTATACTACCATTATCATTTAAAATATGTCTGAATCCTAGAAAATCTATTCCATTTTTCACAATTCCTATTTGCGTTTTTTGATTAAGTGTTAATTTCAGTTCATCTTCGCATTTAGTTTTTATTACTTTAAGACAATACTGTAAATAGCTTTTATCTCTATGGATTAAAATCATATCATCCATATATCTTATATAGCCTTTTATTCTTAGCACTTCCTTGACATACCTATCTATAACATTCAAATATAGTAAAGCAAATAATTGACTAGATTGATTACCTAATGGAAGCCCAACATTAACATTATTTGGCTGTTCCTTTATTAATTTTTCAATCATCCACATTTCATCTTTTGAAAAATTAACTTTTTTTAATAAATTTAATAGAATTTCGTGATTTATACTTTGAAAATATTTTCTAATATCACATTTTAAAAAATATATTTTACTATTATTTTCTTTTCTATATTCTTCTCTTAAAAATTTTTCTAACCTATTTATAGCAAAAGTTGTCCCTTTATTTTTTCTACAGGCTGCATTATCGTATATAAGTTTTTTCTCGATCTTATCTTTTAAGACAACATCGCAAAAGCATTTAATAACTACTCTATCCTTAAATGGCAGAGCTTCAATTATTCTTTCTTTAGGCTCATATATAAAAAATTTCTTATATTTTCCTAATTTATATTTTTTCGAAACTATTTCTTTAACTAAATTACTTATATTATTAGATAAATTAGTTTCAAATCGTATCACTTCGCCTTTGTGTTGTTTTGACTTTCTACATTGTTTATATGCTTGATATAAATTTTCAAATGTAAAAATTTCTTTTAACTCCATATTTTCCCCTTAAAAAAGAACGCTCCTAAAAACTTGCAAAAAATAGAAAAACTATTTGTTGCTCGTGTAAGCGTTCAAATTCTTCCATCGCACTTGTTTAGCGATTAGAAAAGAGAAAAATTCCTTCACTTTAAAATACTGATATATTTTTCTTAAAATATATTTCTCTGATTTTGTTTTTTAAATCCACCTTATAGGACTTTCAAAAGTGAATCTGGGCGAGCCCCACCATTTCGTTTGTTAACATTATTTCAGTTTCTATTACCATTTTCGTTAACCACGCGCGCGAAAAAAGCAGGCGCAAACAATAGAGCATTTTAAATTTTTCTCTTAATTAAAAACCTTTCGGTTTAAAATCCTAATTATTTTTTTTCCATCTTTCATCATCGCTTTTCTTCCAAGCTATAATTAAATTTATTGCTTCTGATAATTGAATAGATATTTGTTTATATTGTTTATTTAAAATACAGCAACAATTTTCTGCAACCATAGAAACATATCCTAATAGTTTTAATTTTATTATAGCTTTTTCTTGTAGTTCTTCTCTTTGAAATTTTTTCTCAGGTGTATCCATCTTAATAAAGTTAGCTTCTAATAAATATTCTAAGCAATCTAAACAATAATTTTGCATTCTATTTACAAACACTCCTCGAAATTTTTTGGGAGATTTTTCTGTAACTGTTATTGTATATGCTGCTAACTTCTTCACTACTGTTATTACAATTAAGTCATTTGCATTAAAAGGCAATTTGTTTACTTGTTCTAAATCTTTATCATCTTCAATATTTTCTGTAATTCTTTCTTTATTAATTATTTTATTATTAGCAGTAGCAATAGCTTGTTTAACTGCAATTTTATCATCAATACTATTTTCTACACCATTAGCATTTTCTAACTTTTTAGGTATTTTTAAATTATTATCTCTGCTTACTTGTAACATGTAATTCTCCTATTTTTCTATCATTCTAACATAATTTTTCAAAAAAGTCTACTATTGCAAATTATAATTCAGTATTAATATATATAAGTTACATTTTAAATTATTTTCCTATAAACATCTGCACAAAGATTTTACCATATTTAGGGCTACTAACTACTCCTATGCCAGTATAATTATAACTAGAGTTTAAAATATTAGCTTTATGCCCTGATGAGTTCATCCAAGCATTAACAGCTCCACTGTTGCTTGAATTTCCAGCTATGTTTTCTCCTGCAGTTTTATATAATATCTTAAAACTATTTAACATATTAAATGGAGAACCATATATTGGTGATGTATGAGAAAAGTAATTGTTATCTACCATGTCTTGTGCTTTTATTCTTGCTACTCTTTGCACTTCTTCATCTATTTTCAATGCTGCTAATCCATTATTAGTCCTTTGCTTATTAATTAGGTTAAAGACTTCCTTTTCATCTGAATTCATAGTAGACGATGTTTGTGTACTTCCTGTATTGTTATTTGTATTTCCGTTATTTGATGAGCTAGGATAAATTGGTTTTACATAGCTTTTGCTTACTGCTCCAACATAATCTCCCTCCACCTGTACAATATACCAGTCCCCAACTCCTGCAAAAACTCTAATATATTCGTTTTTGTTAACAGTTGCAATAACTTTATATTGTATTCCTGGACCACTTCTTACATTAAGAGTACTTGCAGTAACTAATCCTGTTGAAAAATCAACATTGTAATAATATTGCATACCAAAAGAAGTTGTAAACATTCCTAACATTAGTATAAATGACATTATTAATGTAATTTTGAAAATATTTTTTCTTTTTATTGTAATTACTTTCATAAAAAATTTCATTCCTTTCTTGCTTGGCTTAAAGACACATATAGTAATGAAAATACTATACTTTTTTTAATTTTCTTTTATTTAAAGTATATTATGGTTGGAATGTCCCATATAACAGTAATACTATTATTTTATTTAAAAAAGAAGTGTCTTCTTATTTTTGAAAGGCACTTCTTTATTTTCAACTCTATTCTTTATTTTACAGATTCTTTTCCTATCACATCTCTTATTAATTCTGATACACTATTATATTCTTTAATTGCAATTTGTTTTAGTTCTTCAACTGAATTTGCCATGCAATAGCCATTAAAGTCTTTTATCATTGCAATATCACTATAACCATCTCCAATAGTGTAAACATTTTTGTTATCAATATTAAACATTGCTGTTAATAATCTAATAGCGTTTGACTTATTAGCTTTATTACATATTATTTCAACTGCACTATTTGTTATAATATATGAATTTATGTAATCAGAAAATTTATTATTTAAAACTTCGTTTACATTCATTGCTTCTTCTTTAGTATTATATTTAACACGTATTTTAGTTAAATCAGTATGTTCAAAATTTACTCTACTTTCTAGCTTGCTACAGCAAAAATGTTCTATGGTATTTTCAATATGAAGTTCATTTTTAATTTTTGGAATAATTTTATTTTCTATAGGAAAGTTATAAAGGACATTATCATTTTTATCTATTATTGTTGCTCCATGATTTAATATTACATAATTATATTGTATTTTATAGGTATTTGCTTTATTTTTAAAGTCAAAAAAACTTCTTCCTGTTGCTATTATAAACATGTTCCCTAAACTTTCAAAATCAGCTACAGCAATTTTATTTTTTTCAATATCTTCATCGCTTATATAAAATGTTTTATCATAATCACTAACAATAATCTTTTTATCTATATCCATAAAAAATTCCTTCTATATTTTTATTTTAAAAATTCTTCAACATAATGTTTTATTTTATCTAACTCATATCCACATGCTTGGCAGGTATTCCATCCACATTTCTTTGCCATCATAATATTATTTGTATCATCATCTATAAATAGTATATAATTTGGTAATACATTTAAATCTTTTAAGACATATTCATAAATTTCTCTATTGGGTTTTCTCATTCCTATCTCAAACGAAAGATATACATAGTCAAACTTATTTAAGTTATATTGATCATCTATTCTCTTTTTATCAAAAGGTATTAAATTAGAAAGTATTGCTATTTTGCATCTATTTTTAAGAGAATGTGCATATTCTACTACATCTTTATAATATTTAACTGAAGATAATTCTTCTTCATAGCTTTTCTTAAATTCATCAAATGGAATTGCAATATTCATGTTTTTTTGAATAAGGTTAACCCAATCCTCTATATCTTCATTTTTATTAGATTCACCTATTGGAAATCCTTTTGATGTTTTATCTGTCCATCTTTCGAGGATTTCTTGACCTGATAAATTATTATTATATTTTCTAATCATTCTTATTCTAGCATCGTTCAAATCTTTTAATTCATTTTCATGGCTTTCAACAACGCCACCCCAGTCAAAAATAACTACCTTATTCATTATATAACTCCTTGAAATCAAAATTTCTTATTTTCGTTATATTTTTATAATTAAGTATTCTTTTTCTAAACTAAGTATATAGTAATTAATTTTAAAAAACAATATGTATCTCTAAATTTATTTATTATTTTGTGCTATTTACATTTTTCCTCTAGTAGTTTAAAATCAACAAGATTTTTTATATATGAAGCATCATAATTATTATTTTTTATAAAAATATAAAAGGTAAAGACCTAAATCTCTACCTTTTGATTTTACAGCTCCCACTAATTGGTAGGGTTCACCTTTTAACTGCTATCTTGCTCAAGTTCTTAAGAAAAGAACTTGCTAACAACATCCAAAAGAATTGGATAGTTGTTTGGGAAAAATCTTTCTGGTTCGTTCTTCAATAGGAATTTCAATTCTTCTTTTGAAAACCACCTCAGCTGCTTTGTTTCAGTATCGAATTTTGTACCTAATTCAGTACATTTTTCGTAATCAATACTGTAAACAATTATTGTGTGAAAAACTAAGTCACCAGATGGGTACCTTGTAACATGCTTAGGACCTCCATATACATTTTCAAGATGTAAGTCCTCTTCATTTACAATTAAAGCTGCCTCTTCTAATAATTCCCGTGCTGCACAATGTGGATATGTTTCGCCTAATTCGAGATTTCCTCCAAATAAACCATATTGATTTACATCAAAACGGAGCTGAAGTAAAAACTCTTCATGATTTGAATTATTAGTTTTACGAACTATAATACCTGTGCCAGTACCTTCAATTGCATCATGCCTATGACCTTCACGCATATTATTGCGTATATCTTTGATATAATTATCCTTTGAGATACTAATAGGTTTTCCTGTTACCATTGAATAGTACTTTCCTTCAAAGTAAATAGCTCTTATAGCATATACTATAGTTGCTCCTGTAGCAGGATCAACATCCCATCCTGTGTTTTTTCCATTTGCATACCGTGTTCCTATTGCTTTAATATCTTCTGCTGTCATGTTGATTTCTCCTTTTTTATAAAGTTGTGATTAATTTATATTATAACACTTTTACATAATTTTTTCAAATTTTGTATTCAATAATTAGCGTCATATTTCAAATTTTTTAAAGGTTTCTTCCACAACAGTTTTTATATTTCTTACCACTTCCACAAGGGCAAGGATCATTTCTACCTCCTTGTGGCTCTTTGTTTACTATTGGTTGTTGAGGAGCTGATTTGGTTGGAACTCCATTATTCTCTCCATCAATATTTGAACTATCTAATCCTTGGCTAGTAATTTTTACAGAAGATGTTCTTTGAACACCATTTTCTCTTTTTCTAGCATTCATTAGGAATTTTACTACATCTGTTTTAATGTCTAATATCATTTGGTCAAACATGTCTGCTCCTTCAATTCTATATTGTACAACTGGATCTTTTTGACCATAAGCACGAAGACCAATACCATTTTTAAGTTCATCCATAGCGTCAATATGATCCATCCATCTTTCGTCTACAATTTTAAGCATAATAATTCTTTCAAGTTCTCTCATATTGTTTTCGCCAATTGTTTGCTCTTTTTCTTCGTATATTTCATGTGCTTTATTAGTTAGCTCTTCTAAAACATCCTGTGGTCTTATTTTATTTGCTTTAATAGATTCTAATTCAGAAATACCAAAGTTTACTAAAATATCTTGCATAAATGCTTCTACGTTCATGTTCTCTGGATCTGATAAAAATTCTGCTACTGTTTCTTCTGCTAGAGAATCTACCATTTTTAAAATATATTCTCTTAAGTTTTCTCCATCTAAAACTTTTCTTCTTTCATCATAAATAATGCCTCTTTGTACATTCATAACGTCATCATATTGAAGTACATTTTTACGAATACTAAAGTTTCTTCCCTCTACTCTTCTTTGGGCAGATTCAACAGCATTTGAAAGTATTTTGGCTTGAAGTGGCATATCTTCATCTGCACCTAAAGTATTATATACTCTAGTAATTGCATCTCCACCAAAAATTTTCATTAAATCATCATCTAAGCCAATGTAGAATGTAGATTCTCCTGGATCTCCTTGACGACCACTACGTCCACGAAGCTGATTATCAATTCTTCTTGATTCATGACGTTCTGTTCCAATAATTTTTAGTCCACCTGCATCAAGTACTTTTTGCTTTTCATCTTTAATTTCTTGGTCGTATTTATCTTTATATTCTTTAAATTTCTTTCTTGAATCTAAAATAGCCTGATCGTCTGTTTCATTAAATGCTGTGGCTTGTTCTATTTGTTCCTCTGAGTAACCTTGTTTCCTTAATTCTTCTTTTGCTAAATATTCGCTATTACCTCCAAGCATAATATCTGTACCACGACCTGCCATATTTGTAGCTATTGTAACAGCTCCATATTTACCAGCTTGTGCAATAATTTGAGCTTCTTTTTCATGAAATTTAGCATTTAATACTTCATGCTTAATTCCTTCTTTTTTAAGCATTGCACTTAATCTTTCAGATTTTTCAATAGAAACTGTACCAACAAGCACTGGTTGACCTTTTGCATGACTTTCTTTAATTTCGTTAATTACTGCTCTAAATTTAGCATTCTCATTTTTATAAATAATATCATGGTTGTCATGACGTATCATTGGTTTGTTTGTTGGTATTTCAATAACGTCTAGTTTATATATTTCCTCAAATTCTGCTTCTTCTGTCATTGCAGTACCAGTCATTCCTGAAAGTTTATTATACATTCTAAAATAATTTTGAAATGTAATAGTTGCTAAAGTTTTAGATTCATCTGCTATTTTTACATTTTCTTTTGCTTCAATTGCTTGATGAAGGCCATTGTTGTATCTTCTTCCATACATAATTCTACCTGTAAATTCATCTACAATTAAAACTTCACCATCTTTTACAATGTAGTCTATATCTCTTTTCATAATTCCATGTGCACGAAGTGCTTGGTTAACATTATGAACTATTTCAGAGTTATCTATATCATTAAAGTTTTCTAGGTTAAATTCTTGTTCTGCTTTTTTTATACCTTTTTGTGTTAATGAAGCAGATTTTGCTTTTAAATCTACTATGTAGTCATAGTTTTCATTATCTGCTGCTTGTTCTTCATCTTTAGCGTCTTCTTCTACTATTATTTTAGGTGTTAATCTTCTAACAAAACTATCTGCTTTTTTGTATAAATCTGATGATTGTGAGCCTCTACCAGAAATAATAAGTGGTGTACGAGCTTCATCAATTAAAATACTATCAATTTCGTCTACAATGGCATAATTTAAGCCTCTTTGCACTAATTGTTCTTTATAAATAACCATGTTATCTCTTAAATAATCAAATCCAAATTCATTATTTGTACCATAAGTAATATCACAGTTATATGCTTGTCTTTTTTGATCTGGCTCCATTCCTGCTATTACTAAGCCAACTGTTAAGCCTAAAAATTTATATAATTTTCCCATCCATTCACTATCTCTTGTTGCTAGGTAATCGTTAACAGTTATAACATGTACACCTTTACCTGTTAAAGCATTTAAATATACTGGAAGAGTTGCTACTAAAGTTTTTCCTTCTCCAGTTTTCATTTCTGCAATTCTACCTTGGTGAAGTACAATTCCACCTATTAATTGCACATCAAAATGCCTCATGCCTAATACTCTTTTAGAAGCCTCTCTAACTACTGCAAATGCTTCTGGAAGAATATCATCTAGAGTTTTTCCCTCTTCTAATTGTTTTTTAAATTCGTTTGTTTTTTCTCTTAACTGTGTATCTGTTAATTTTTGAATTTCTGGTTCTAAACTATTAATTTTTTCAACTAATGGTTTTATTCTTTTAACTTCTTTTTCACTATATGTTTTAAATAAGCCCATATTTGCCATTCCTTCCTAATTTTTAATGTCTTATATACTATATCACTTTTAGTAAAAAATCGCAAGAAAAATATTATAATTAATAATAGTTATAATTATATTAAAGCTTAAATAGTACTATTTAAGCGGGTTAACTATAAGACAAATAACTTGTAACCCATTATATACTATTTTATTTATAATTACAACTTATTAGGAATATCTTTTGCCCTATATTCATACATTTTATTAAATTAAATTTAAAAGGTGGTTAATTATGTTTATTTGTAATATGAAATTAGATGGTAATAAATTAGGAAAAATATTTTTGGGAATTTTGTTTGCAATTATTTTAATTATTACATTGGTTGTTATTTTTAGAGTTTTAGGAAATAATTCGTTTAAAACTAATGATACAATTTCTAAAAAAGATATTTATGAAATAACACCTTCAAATTATACAAATGTTTTAAAAAGTGTTCATGATGATTTAAATACTTATGTTGGTCAAAAAATTAAATTTTCTGGATTTATTTACCGTATGTTTGATTTTACAGATAAACAATTTGTTTTAGGTAGAAATATGATTATTTCATCTGATTTTCAAACTGTAGTAGTAGGTTTTTTATGTGAATGTAATAATAGTATAACTTTTGAAAATAATGCTTGGGTTGAAATTGAAGGAACTATTACTAAAGGAGATTATCATGGAGAAATTCCTATTATTAAAATAGACAAAATTGAAAAAATTGAAAAGCCAAGTGACGAATACGTATATCCACCAGATGATTCATTTGTAAGCACTTCTACTGTTTTGTAGCTACTTGTTTTTAAATGCTACTAGGTTATAGCTGTCTTTATACAGCCTTATTGTATCTTCATCTATTGTTCCTATTTTAAATAAAATTTGTGAATTTAGAATTTTATATACTACATCTGTTTTTACAATGCTATCAACTTTAAGCCCATTTTTTTCACTTTTAGGTAGCAATATATTTCCTTCATAGTCTGCTTTTTTAATTTTAGAAGATATTAGCATAGCTATATTTTCAATTGGAATTGCCATATTGTTTTTATCTATTATAACAAATAAATGATTATTACCTTTTTCTTTTGTAGAATATTCATAATCTTTTACAAAAACTATATCTCCAATTTCATAATAACTATAAAATTCTTTTGGTTCTCCTATGACATTTTCTATTTGTCCTTTATGCCATTCTTCGTTTGTAGGATATTCTTTAAATGCTTCTGACACATCTTTTAATTTTCCAGATTTATAAACGCGTTCTAAAAAATTATTTTTATATTTTTTCATAGTTAGTCACCTCTTTAATTAAGAATAACATATTAGGTGAATTTATTCAACAAATTTTGTATGACAAAATTCGACAAAATAGATACAAATAGCCTATAGTCTAGTGTTACAAAAAAATTATTTTATCTTTCAAAAATAGATTTAACAACTCCCTTATCAATAAATGTAGCAAATATATTTTTTAGAATAATTAGAATAATTGGTCCTATAACCATGCCCAAAATTCCTATAAATTTAAAACCTGTATACATTGCAATCAAAGTAAAAATTGGATGTATTCCTATATTTCCGGCTTACTATTCTTGGCTCTAAAAATTGTCTTACAACTGACATAATAGCCCATAGTATTAAAATTGCAAGGGCTAATTTATAATCTCCCATACATGCTATTATAATTGCCCATGGAATCATAAATGTTCCAGAACCAAATATAGGAAGTAAATCAACAAACCCTATAATTAATGCCATTAAAAGCGGATATTCAATATTAAATTTCATGAAATGTAATATATATAAACCTATTAAACAAATAACAAATGAAATAGCTACTAAAGTAAATTCTGCCTTTAAGTATTTACCTAAAGATTTTACAATATCTTTTAAATGTATTCCTATTTTTTTTACCCATGTTTTTGGTAAATGATGTTCTAATTGATCTATCATATATACTTTATCAACACATATAAAGTATAACGATAAAACTGTAATTACTGCATATATACCTATTGTTGGAACTGATGTTAAAAAATTTATAGAGCTTGTTAAAATATTTTTTGCCCAATTTATTAAAGTATCTAAAAAGTCCATTGCAGAGCCTTCAATAGTTTTCATTATATTATCTGGAATTTGAAAACTATTAAAATCAAATTTAGATATAATTTTTTCAAATAGCGCATAGCCTTTTTCAAAATATATGTTTAAATTTCCTAATAAGTCCGAAGCTTCGGAAACAATAGTAATACCAGCCCAAACAATTAATCCTACAATTAATGTAATTGAAACTAAAAAAACAATAATTGAACTTGTTTTTCTTTTTAATTTCAATTTTTTCATAATAAAACGAATACATGGCTCTAATATTAATGAAATTATAAAAGCAATTAAAAAAGGCATATAAAAAATAGCTAATTTAAAACCTAAATATACTGCTATTATAGATATACCTAAAATTATAATGTTTTTAGCTACTTTTCCCCAGTAATTCATATCTATTATCATATAATTTTCCTCTTTCTTCTTTATGTATAATTATATGTTAATTCCCTCTAATTAATGTAATAATTAGAAGGAATTAGCATTAATATTTGCATAACTATTCAGCATTTTTTTCATTGCATCTGCAAATATGATTTAAAGTGTTTCCTACTCCAGTATTATCTACTTGTGAATTAGCAGATAAGTCTCCCAATGTTAACATACCAACTATTTGGTTATTATCTATTATTGGTATTCTTTTTACTTGATTTTCACACATTAAATGCTCTGCTTCTGCTATATCTGCATCAGATGAACAAGAACATACATTACATGTCATTATTTCGCTAACAGGTGTTGTATTTACGTCTTTATCACATGCAATTCCTCTTAAAATGATGTCACGGTCTGTTACTAAACCTACTACATTTTTAGAATCATCACATACAGGCACACAACCTATATGATTAGTACTCATAAGTGTTGCACAATCTTTTATAGTTTTGTCTGGAGTCATACAGCATACTTCATTACACATACAATCTTTTACTTTCATAATTTTACCTGCCTTTCTAATTATGAAATATGTTACAATATTTATTGCTCTTAATATAAATAATTTTTCATTTAAAAATGACTTTCATATAACAAATAAATATTTAACAATATTATTTTAAGCTAAAAATAAAAAGATATGCATGTTATTTTTTGCATATCTTTTATGGAAAAATTTTCTATAAATTTTAAAATATTCACTAGCTACTTTACATTTCTCCTCTTGGATATGGAGGTCTTGGTGGTGTTCCTGTTTCACCTGGATAAGGTGGTCTTGGCATCATGTTAGGTCCGTCCTCCTGGATATGATGGATAGTTTGGTCTTGGTGGTCTTGTAGGTGGCCTATTACTGCCTCCTAGTAATTGTTTTAAAATTAAAATTTTAATTAAGTCTCTTAATGTTTGATTATTCCTTCTATAATCATTTGATTGTCTTGTTTCTCTAATCGTTTCCGGCTTTAAGTTAACATTTTCAGTTAAACTTCTATTTGTTTTTTCTGTATAACTTGGTTCTATTCTTCTTGGAGTTCTTTGCATGTTATTAGGTTCTATTCTATTTGATGTTCTTTCACTTTCCGTTCTTCTTGAAGAATTTGTTTCATCTTTTTTTGTCTCAACTCTAACATTTATAATAGTATCATTGCCTTCTACTAAATTATATACTTCATCTGTCATTTTTTCTAATAGTTCTTTGGTTATAGGTTGTGTATTATTACTACAAACTTTGCAAACTATTGGATTTACTAAATGATAAATTTCTGGATAAAAATCATCAAGATCTTCATTTAATAAACTAGGTGAATTATCATTTCTATAATATGTAGCATTATTATTTAATCCATAGTCATATGTTTCATATATATTAGGATTATATGGAGAATAGCCTAATACTTGCCTCATATAATCTTCATAACTTTGATAATCCATATCATACCTCCTTTTATGAAATATTATATGCAAGTTAAGGTAGTTATGTGATTATACATTGTTAAATTAATTGTAATATGTTAAAGTTCGTTTACTAAAGCTTTAAATTGATTTCCTCTATCTTCAAAATTTTTAAATAAATCAAAGCTTGCACTAGCAGGAGAAAATAACACTATTTCACCTGGCTTTGCTATTTCGTGTGCTTTTTCTACAGTTTCTCTTAGTGTAGTAGAGTGATATATTGGCATTTGCTTTCCCTCTACATCCAATTCTTTTTTTACTGCTTCTTCAATTTTTGGTGCTGTAGCTCCCATTAAAATTAAAGAGTTTACATTTTCTATTATAGGTTTTGCAATTGGTGTATAGTCTAAATGCTTATCATAGCCACCAGCAATTAATACAATCTTTTCATCAAAAGCATTTAAACCTGCAATTGTTCTTGTAGGAGATGTTCCTATTGAATCGTTATACCACTTTACGCCATTTATTTCACGTACAAATTCAATCCTATGTTCAACACCTTTAAATTTTTTAATTGCTTGTATTTGAGTTTCTGGTTCTACTAAACTAGATGTAGCAGCAATTGCAGTACAAATATTTTCATAATTGTGCATACCTCTTAAAATAACGTCTTGCACGTTTATAATATGTCTTCTTATATTATCTTTGCATGATTTTATAATTCCATTATCATAAATAACGCCATTTTCTAGCTTTTCGCTCTTACTAAAATATATAACTTTTCCTTTTGCCTCTTGTTTCATATTTCTTGTTATTTCATTATCATAATTTAAAACTAAAATATCATTTTCATTTTGATGCTTAAAAATGTTTTTCTTTGCATTAATATATTCTTCATAGCTTTTGTGTATATCTAAGTGATTTGGTGAAATATTTGTAATAACACTAATATGCGGACTAATTTGCATATCCATTAATTGAAAACTACTAAGCTCTAATACTACAATATCTTCTGGTTGCATTTCGCCTACTTTTGTAAAAAGAGGAATTCCTACATTTCCACCTAAATAGCAATTATAACCTTTTTCTTTTAGAATTTGATATATTAAATTAGTTGTAGTGGTCTTTCCATCACTTCCTGTAATACCTACAATTGTTCCTGGGCAAGTTTGCATTAACATTTCTATTTCAGAAGTAAGAATTGCTCCTCTTTCTATCTCCTGTGTAATTTCTGGTGTATCTGGTCTGCAACTTGGCGAGCGAAAAATAATATTAAAACCTTTTAAAAATTCTAATGAATTTTTTCCTGAATATAAAGTAAAATTGTATTTTTCTATCTTATTTTTGGCATCTTTATCTAATGCATCTATTTCTCGTTTATCAAAAACACTTACAACAGCATTATGTTCATATAAGTAGTCTAATAGTGGAATGTTACTTATTCCTAAACCTATTATTGCCACTTTTTTTCCTTTTATGTATTTTTCAAATTCCTGCAATTTTTCATTAACAAAATTCATTTTTCCTCCTATTTAGCATATGACTCTGATTTTATTTTCTTTAATACCTCATTTGCGCCTTCTTCTGGTGTTTTACAATTTGTAACATCTAATAATATTGTGTTTTCATATTGCTTATAAAAGCCAGATTTTTCTTGCAATTCATCTCTTTTTATTATATTTTGCTTTACTTCTTCTTCAGAAATAGTTCCATTATATTGTATGCATTTTCTTTTAATGCGTTCTTCTAACGACGCTGTTATTAAAAAATGATAATCTAAATTTGGGTAAATTTTCATTAAATCTCTTCCAGACACTATTACGTTAAAGTCTTTTTTAAATTTTTCAATAATGCTTCTTCCAAATAAGTAAAAACTACTATTATCTGCTACATTACTAACTTCTGAAACAGCTAAAGAAGATTTAGCATTTTGCAGGCTTTCTTCATCAATTTTATTTCCATTTATATAGATTACAGTATCTCTATTTTCAATTTCAATTGTTATTTTTAGCTTTTCCATTATTTCTTTTATATTTGCATTATTCATATTTTGCCTTAATTCTTCTAAATTAATTCCAGAAGACATTAAACCAAAAACAATTGCTCTATATAAATTTCCACCTTGAAGCAAAATGCTATTTGGTATTTTATTTAATAATTCTTTGCAAATAGCAGTTTTTCCTGCTCCGACTAATCCTTCAATTCCAATTACTAAATTGCTCATAATATTTATGACCTCTTTTTTAAAATTTATTTTTTAAATTATATCATACTTTTAAATTTTTTTGAATATTTTTTGTTTTTTAGTTCACAATAATATTGTAAATAAAGAAATGGAGGTGGCATTTATGTCAGAAAATCAAAATAAACAAAATAATAACAACAAGAATAATAACAACAATAGCAATAATAACAATAATAATAAAAATGAAAGAAGCAATAACAATAATAACTGCAGATAGTTAAATTTCTTATATTTATCAAGAGATACAAAGCTAAATGGGCATTTTAACTTTATTTTTAAATTTTGCTTTATTCCCTTTCTTTTTTGTTTTTTCCTTACTTTGCATTTTTTCTTAAAATGCCCATTTAGTTTTGTATCTCTTGTGTATATTAAAAAAGCAACTATTTATAATAAATAGTTACTCTTTTTTCTTACTTTTCCAAATATTTTTTTAAAAATTTCCCTGTATAGCTTTGTTCGTTTTTAACAATTTGCTCTGGTGAACCAACTGCAATAACTTGTCCACCCTTTTCTCCACCTTCTGGTCCTAAATCTATAATATAATCTGCTGTTTTTATTAAATCTAAGTTATGTTCAATAACAATAATACTGTTTCCTGTATCTACTAACCTTTGTAAAATATCTACTAATTTATGAACATCTGCAATATGAAGACCAGTTGTTGGCTCATCTAAAATATATAAAGTTTTTCCTGTAGCTTTTTTAGAAAGTTCTGTGGCAAGTTTCACACGTTGTGCTTCACCTCCAGATAGCGTTGTAGAGGGTTGCCCAAGTTTAATGTAGCCAAGACCTACATCATATAATGTTTGAATTTTACTTTTTATTCTAGGTAAATTCTTGAAGAATTCTAAAGCTTCTTCAACTGTCATATCTAATACATCTGATATTGTTTTTCCTTTATATTTTACCTCTAATGTTTCTCTATTGTATCTTTTTCCTTTACACACTTCACAAGGCACATAAATATCTGGCAAAAAATGCATTTCAATTTTTAAAACACCATCTCCTGAGCAGGCCTCACATCTACCTCCAGATACATTAAAACTAAATCTTCCCTTATCATATCCACGCATTTTTGCTTCTTCTGTTGCAGCAAAAATATCACGTATCATATCAAATACGCCTGTATATGTAGCAGGGTTTGAACGTGGAGTTCTACCTATTGGAGATTGATCTATATTAATAATTTTATCTATGTTTTCTATGCCTTTTATTTCTTTGCATTTTCCTGGTTTTTCATTTGAGCCATATAATTCTTTAGCAACTGTTCTATATAATATTTCATTTACTAAAGTGCTTTTTCCAGAACCAGAAACACCAGTAACGCAAATAAACTGTCCTAATGGAAATTTTACATTTATGTTTTTTAAATTATGTTCTACCGCACCTTTTACTTCTATTGACTTTCCATTTGATTTTCTTCTTTTCTTAGGAACAGTAATTTGTTTTTTACCACTTAAGTACTGGCCGGTAATTGATTCTGGAACTTGCTTAATTTCTTCCGCAGTACCTTGAGCAATAACTTTTCCCCCATGAACGCCAGGACCTGGTCCAATATCTATAATTTGATCTGCTGCATACATAGTATCTTCATCATGTTCAACTACTAAAACAGTATTGCCTAAATCTCTTAGCTTTTTTAAAGTTGCTAAAAGTTTATCATTATCTCTTTGATGTAAGCCTATACTTGGCTCATCTAAAATATATAGTACTCCTGTTAAACCAGAACCTATTTGAGTTGCTAAACGAATACGCTGTGCTTCTCCACCAGATAAGCTTCCAGCACTTCTAGATAATGTTAAATATTCTAAACCAACATCAAGTAAAAATTGTAACCTTTTATTTAATTCTTTTAAAATTTGATCTGCAATCATTCTTTTTTGTTTATCTAATTCTAGTGAATTTAAAAAGTCTTTTATTTTGTCTATTGACATATCTGTTAATTCATTAATATTTTTTCCGCCAACTTTAACAGATAAGCTTTCTTTTTTTAGTCTTGCTCCATGGCAAGTTTGGCAAGCACTTTCACTCATATACATTTCGTAAAAATCTCTCATACCTTGAGATTTTGTTTCATTGTATCTTCTATCTAATGTAGGAAGTACTCCTTCAAATGGTGTAGAAAATTTTCTTATTCCAGCATATGAAGTATATTCAAAGTCTATTACTTCATCTCCTGTACCATATAATATTTTTTCTAAAAACCACCTTGGAAGCTTTTTAATAGGCTGTTTTATATCTACACCATAATGCTTTGCTATACTTTCAAAATACATTTTAGCCATTGTTTCATTTTTTTTCATAGTACTAGCTCCAAAAGCCTTTACACCATCATAAAGAGTTTTATTTTTATCTGGAATAATTAAATCTTCGTCCATTTTCATAAGGTAACCAATACCAGTACAAGTTGGGCAAGCACCAAATGGGTTATTAAATGAAAACATTCTAGGTGTTAATTCTTCTATACTAATGCCACAATCTGGGCATGCATAGTTTTGACTATATAGTATTTCTTTTTCTCCTGGAATGTCTATTGTTACAAGATTATTTGCATATTTTAATGCAATTTCAACAGATTCAGTAAGTCTTGTTCTAATGTCCTCCTTTACAACTAATCTATCTACTATTAGATCTATATTATGCTTTTTCTTTCTATCTATATTTATGTCATCTGTTAGCTCATAAGTTTCACCATCTATTTTAGCACGAACAAAACCATCTTTTTGAAAGTCTTGCAAAAGCTTAGTATATTCGCCTTTTCTTCCACGAATAACAGGTGCTAAAACTTGAATTTTAGTACCTTCTTTTAAACTCATAACACTATCTACAATTTGATCTATTGTTTGTTTTTCTATTTTTTTACCACAATTAGGACAATATGGTGTGCCTATACGCGCATATAATAAACGAATATAATCATAAATTTCTGTAACAGTTCCTACTGTAGAGCGTGGATTACGTGATGTGGTTTTTTGATCTATTGAAATAGCAGGAGATAATCCTTCTATAGATTCTACTTCTGGCTTTTCCATTAAACCTAAGAATTGCCTTGCATAAGAAGATAAGCTTTCTACATATCTTCTTTGACCTTCTGCATATAATGTATCAAATGCAAGTGAAGATTTTCCAGAACCAGAGAGTCCAGTAATTACTACTAATTTATCTCTTGGAATTTCTAAATTTATATCTTTTAAATTATGTTCTTTTGCCCCTTTTATTATAATGCTGTTATTCATAATTATAATATTCCCCCTAAGTTATTTTTGGTTAGTATTCACAGCTAATTATAAAATTTAGAGTAGTCACTTGCTTCTTTGCATATGTTTTTTCGTGTTTTAGCCCTAGAAAAAACATATCAAAACGCAAGCGACGTGGCGGATAATTTTAGAGCTGTGAATTTTAACTATTTTATTGTTCAATAGCAATAATATAATTATTATAAAACGTTAGTTTGTAAAAGTCAAGAGGAAATTTTAGGCATAAAAGTTAGTCTTTAAATGCTTCTTCTACTTTTTTAGTAGTTAAATTAGTTCCATAAAAATCTTTTCTTGAGCAGCCTGCTCTACCACTTCCTGCACAAGCACAAGCACAACTGCTTGCACAGCTACTTGCGCAACTACTAGCACATGCACAACTACTATGTACGCATCCGCCATATCTTCCAAAACCTCCGTAATAGCCTCCACCATAGAAGCCTCTGTGTCCATAATAGCCACCTCCGCCTCTTCTAATAGATCCAACTATTATAGCAACCCATACAAGAATAAACATAATAACGCCGAAATATGCCGAACCAGAACCACTACTTGAACTTTTTTTCTGTGAAGTTAAAGAAGAAAAGGCTGATTTATCATATTTTATTTTTGCAGTTAATTTTTCTCCTTTAGCCATATTAGTTTTGTTCCATATCAAATAATTATCTTCTACAATATTGCTATTATGACTTTTAACTTTATCTTTATTCCATTTTATAGTAAGGTGATCTACTTTAGCATCTGTAAACCAAGCTGGTGTAAATTCATAATTACACTTTCCCCATGATACTGTGTATATATAGGGCTGATGTATTGAATATTTAAATGTAACTTCTTCCCCTGCTTCATATGACTTAGTAAAATCAATTCTTACATAAGAACCACTATATTGCCTAATTGACTTTATATTTTTTGTTAAAGCAGTAGGTGTATCGTAATAAGAGTTAGGTGTTCCTATTTTAACCCATTCTAATGGTCCTTCTGTAGTTGAATCTAATACTTTCCAAGTTATTTCATAAGTAATGTCTAGAGAGCCATCATTTGTTCTTGGCTCAACAGTTACAATATAGTTAACAATTTCATCTAGGTCAGCTGCATAAGTTTTTGTATTAATATTTAGTAAAAGTATAAAAAATAAAAATGTAATAAAAGCAAATAATATAATTTTTTTCTTCATATTAGCAACCTCCCATTTCTTTTAGTGGGCATTGTCCGAGTACCTTTTGCAGAATAAACTCTGTGCTTTTTGCATTTAGTATTATTCCATATTTTTTTCCATTTTGTATTTAACATATTGCCGAGTCCAGCATCTTCTCCAAGCCAGCTCTGACATGGAACAACTTCTCCATCTGGTGCTATAGCCATGTTACTTAAACATGCGCCACAATTTGGAACAGCTAAACCTAAATCTCTTATTTTACTTTCTTCTATCCATCCAGGAGATGTAAAACTTATTTCCATTAAATTTTCTTTTGTATACTTACATGCCTGTTTTAAAATATCATATAATTCATCTGACGAAAGCTGAGTATTTTTTGATTCTTCTGTTTTTGCATTTCCTGTAATTATTAAGCCCGAACATGTAACATATTTTACACCTAAATCATGTAAATACTTTAATGTTTCCACATAGTTTTTATTAATTGTACATAATGGTGTATTTATGCTTAAAGGTAATCCAACTTTTAAAGCATTTTCTATTCCTTCTACTGTTTTTTCAAAATTATTTGCTCCAACTAATTTATTATGTTCTTCTTTGTTGCTTGAATAAAATGTTATTTGAACATTATCTAAACTAGCATTATATAATTTTTTGCAATATTCTTCTGTTAATAAAACACCATTTGTATTTAGTCTTGTAATAAACCATTTTGAATAATCTATAAGTTCTACTAAATCATCTCTTTTTGTAGGTTCACCACCAGTAAACGTTAGCTGTGGTATACATGCCTTTTTGCATTTATCTATAATTTGCTTCCATTGTTCTGTTGTTAGCTCTTTTTTATCTGCATAAGTTTGACCTGCTGCATAGCAGTGTAAACATTTTTGGTTGCAATTCCATTTACCATCTTTAACCATGCTGCTTACCATTAAATCCATTCTATGTGGAGCTTTCATTTTACTTGCATATTTTCCAATAGATAGTTGTCCTATTTGTTCTTGTGGCTCTTTTCCTTCTGATATATCTATAAATACAGATAATATTTTATTTAAGTCTTCTTTTAATGTAATTCTTCCTGGCTTTTTATATACCTCTAAAGCCTTATTTACTGTTTTTGTAATAACTTTCTTTAAATCTTCTTCTGTAACTTCATTTCCTTTAAAGCTATTCACTTCTTTTATAAATATTGCAAGTAATATTGTCCATGCTAAATTTATTGGCAAAATGTCTTTTCCATTTAATATTACCAAGCTTGGATCTGCTTTAAATGGATTATACTTTGCTGGAATCAAGTGAATTCTTACTACTCCTGGTTTATAAGGATTTAAATTTGTATGTAATACTTCTTGTAAATTTTCCTTATAAAATTTTCTTTCTTTGTAATTCATCATTTTACTATTATTCCCTTCTTTTCAAAGTGTAAATTTATTTATAAAGTAGCTGTATTTTTTGACTTTTACACCATCTTTTGTATTTTTTCTTTATTTTACTATATGAAAAATAAAATATCAATTGTTTATTTAAATATGTGGATAACTAGTACTTTTATTTTAATAATTTTATTTATGTTTGTAATATTATTGTAATATTTTAGTCACATTTAATACACATTTTTACACATAAAACTACATTTTTATAAAATATTTACTCAATTTATTACAAATTTGTTACAAATTTGTTACATTTTTCCAATTTGTGTTACATAAAAATTACATTTAGTTTACAAAAAATATTTTCCACAATATTGTGGAAAATGTGGATAACTTTGTGAATAACTGAAAATAGCCAATAATTTTTGTGGATAACTTTTAAAAATTATTTGTTATTTTTTTATGAAAACTCATTATTCTTGTTTGCAAAAAAATAGTATTATATTATTTGCTACTTTCGTAGAAAATTTATAATACTATTTTAAATATATTATTAAATTTTGTTATAAAAATTAGAAAATCATTAATAATATAAGCAATATTTCGCAAATTAAAATTACTGGAAAGCCTATTACAAACTTCATTTTTTGAGTCTTATGATGAAATGTATACATTCCTGCAATTCCACCAATTCCACCTCCAAGTAAAACAAGAATTAATAATGTATTTTCTGGTATTCTCCATTTACCTTTTTTAGCTTTTCTCTTGTCTAACCACATTATAAAAAATGTAAACAGGTTTATTGCTATAACATATATAATTATATTTTGTATGCTAAACAATTCTTCTATTTTCATAAGTAATAATCCCCTTTTAATCTTCTCCTATTGCTTTTGCAGATTTATTAGCTTCTTCTTTAGCTTTTGCCTGCTCTGCTTTTGCCTTTTCTAATATTTCATTTATTCTATTTGTAACACCTAGAATAGTTGGCTCTGTAAGTTCTAAATGTTCTTCTGCAAATTCAATTGCTTTCATATATTCAGCAGTTTTTAAATATCCATATGCTAATAGTGCGTAATCGGCTTCTTGTAATAAATCCTCATAATCTACAAGTATTCTTTTTATTCTTCCATTTATTTCTGTACTTTTGCTTTGGTCAACACTATTTATAATATTTATAACACCTCTAAGCATATTAATACTTCCTCTAAACTGGCCTTTTCTAAAAGGTGAATTTAGATTTGGTTTAGTTCTCATAGATTTATAATAATCTTCTCTTATTGCTTGTACTACATCTACTTCTACAGCAGCTCTACTTGCTATCGCTTTAGGATCAATATAACCGTGGTTCTTTTATTAATCCAATAATAAAGTTTCTTTTAGTATCTGAAACACTTGCAATTAACTCTTGTCTTCGTCTAATACTTTTCCTAACTTTTTCTACTCCTGTTACTTCTCCATTTGCTTTTTGTGCAATTTCTTCATCTGATAATGTTGTAGTTTCAATTAGTTCCTCTACTTCTTCTCTAGATAAAATTTTATATTTTCTACGAATTAGTATCATGTCATAATCATCAATATGTTGAAATTTTCCTCTTATTGAACTACTTGGTAAAAACCCTTTTGCCATTTTTAAAAATGCTTCAGTTTCTTGTTTTATAGCTTGTTCTCTTTGGGCGTTTTTTTCTGCAACTTGTTGCAATTCTTCTTCCAATCTTCTCTGCTCAATTTCTCTTTGCCTTGCTTCTTCAATCTCACTTTTTTGTACTTGTTTTGCTTTTTGGCTTGGCTTAGCAACATGTGGTTTAACTTCTGGTTTTGTATCTGTAGTATGAGTAATTGGTTTTCTAGGAGTTTGTGTGCTTTCCAATATTCCCCATATCTTTACTTTCGGTTCTTCAGTTGTTTTTGCTGATTGTTCTGTTTTTGGTTCTACTACTCTTGATTGCACAGCTACCGTTCTTGCATCTGTTTGTACTTCTAGTTTCTCACTTGTTTTAATTTGCGTACTTGAAATTTGCACATTATCTCTTGTACTTCTTGTTTTAGGTTTAGATATTCCTTGTCTTATTCTAGCTACTGCTTGGGCTGTTACATTTCCTTCCCTTGCTATTTGTTCATTTGCCTCTTCTTCGCTTATGCCAAGCTCTGCCTTTTCTCGTATTGCTTGTAGTATTTTTATTTTTCCATATATTCCATAACTTGCCATACAAGCATTAACTACTTGTCTGCTTTTATAGTTAAATTCTTTCATCAATGTTTCAGTATCATCTGGTATTTCTGCTGCTCTTTGTTTAAATCTAGTTAACCTATCTTCTTGTTCTTGTTCTTGCTCTTTATTTTTTCTAGCTTCTTCTTGCTTTTCTTCTTTTTGATTTCTTATTCTAATTACTGCTTCTACAGTTACATGACCTTCCCTAGCTATTTGTTTATTTGCTTCTTCTTCGCTTATGCCAAGTTCTGCTTTTTCTTGTATTGCCTGTAGTATTCTTTTTTTTCCATATATTCCATATCTTGCCATACCAACAGTAACTACTTTTCTGTTTTTATAGTTAAATTCTTTCATCAATGTTTCAGTATCATCTGGTATTTCTGCTGCTCTTGCTTTAAATCTAGCTGTTTTATCTCCTAGCTTGCTTTGAGGTTCACAATTTTCTTGTCTTATTCTAGCTACTGCATCTAGCGTTACATTTCCTTCTCGTGCTATTTGTGCATTTGCTTCTTCTTCGCTTATGCCAAGTTTTGCTTTTTCTTGTATCTCTTTAAGTATTTTTCTTTTAGTATATATTTCATTGTTTTTCATATTTTTAAAAACAGAGAATATACTAGCATATCCAAATTCTTTCATTAATGTATAAATATCATCTGGTATTTCTGCTGCTCTTGCTTTAAATCTAACTGTTTTATCTCCTAGTTTTCTTTGAGGTTCACGATTTTCTTGTCTTATTCTAGCTACTGCATCTAGCGTTACATTTCCTTCTTGTGCTATTTGTGCATTTGCTTCTTCTTCAGTTATACCAAGCTTTGCTTTTTCTTGTATTGCTTGTAATATTTTTATTTTTCCATATATTCCATATATTCTCATAATAGAACAAACTGAACTCTTATTTCCATAATTAAATTCTCTCATTAATGTTTCTAAATCATCTGGTATTTCTGCTGCTCTTGCTTTAAATCTAGTTGCTTTAGCAGTTTCTTGCTTTGCTTTTTCCTGGGCTTCTAGAGATTTAATTTTAGTTTCTACACTTTGTATTATTGCTTCTCTTTTTTCCTCGTCTGTTCCTTGTATTTGAGTATATAATCTTCTAATTACATCTTCTAAATCTTTTGTAAGTTGCTCAGCATTTTTTCTTTTACTACCCATAATACTCTCCTCATATTAGCAAAAACTTAATTTTCGATTTTATTATATACTATTATGTAAATTTTTTCAATAGAAGTACTTTAATTTACACAAAAATTGTTTTAGCATAAATTTATGCAAAAAATTAGTAAGCAACTATAGGGCTTTTGCTTACTAATTTTAAAAATAATTTTTTATATAATTACCCAAATAAACTTAATTGATTACTTTGGCTCATGCCTTTTAAGCACCCAACTTTTTCTAAAATTTCTATTACTGATTTTCCTATTTTAGAACGTATTTTCATATCATCTATAGACATAAATTTTCCGTCTTTTTTAGCTTCATCTATTCCTTCTGCTGCAACAGTTCCAAGACCTGGTATGCTATTTAATGGTGGCCTTATTTCTGTATCAGACTCAGCCTTAAACTTAGTTGCATGACTTTTATACAAATCTATTGGTAAAAATGTTATTCCTCTTTCATACATTTCTAGCACTAATTCTAATATAGAATACATATTTTTATCTTTTGTAGATGCACTATTTCCTTGTAAATCTATTTCTTTCATTTTGTTTTTTACTTTTTCTACACCATGGCACATAATATCACTATCAAATTCATCTGCACGAATTGTGAAAAATGCTGTATAATATGCTGCTGGTCTATGTACCTTAAACCAAGCAATACGAAATGCATTTGTTACATAAGCTGCTGCATGGGCTTTTGGGAACATGTATTTAATTTTTTTGCACGAACCAATATACCATTCTGGAATATTGTATTCTCTCATTGTTGCTTCAAATTCACTCCATTTTTCTGGATCTTGTGAAGGTTTTCCTTTACGAACAAATTCCATAATTTTAAATGCTGGTTTTGGTGGTAATCCTTGTTTTATTAAATAAAGCATAATATCATCACGAGTACAAATTGCATCTTGAAGAGTAATTGTTCCTTCTTGTATTAATGTTTGTGCATTGTTAAGCCATACATCTGTACCATGTGACAAACCAGAAATACGAAGTAACTCTTCAAATGTTGTTGGCTTAGTATCTACAAGCATTCCTCTTACAAACTTTGTACCAAATTCAGGAACCCCATAAGTTCCAACTTCTGAATGAATTTGCTCAGGTGTTACTCCTAATATTTTAGTAGAACTAAATATAGACATTGTATCTTTATCATCTAAAGGTACTTTTGTTGGATCTATTCCTGTTATATCATATAGCATACGTATCATTGTTGGATCATCATGCCCTAGTATATCTAGTTTTAGTAAGTTCTGGTCAATAGAGTGATAATCAAAATGTGTTGTTATAATATCTGAATCTGGATCATCTGCAGGGTGCTGTACTGGTGTAAATTCGTATATTTCTCTACCTTTTGGTACAACTATAATGCCACCTGGGTGCTGGCCTGTTGTTCTTTTTATGCCTGTACAACCTTGTGAAAGTCTTACAATTTCTGCATTACTAACTGGAATACCACGTTCTTCATAATATTTTTTTACATATCCGTAAGCTGTTTTATCTGCAACAGTACCAACTGTTCCAGCTTTAAAAGTAGTTCCTTTTCCAAATATAACTTCTGTATATTTATGTGCTTTTGCTTGATATTCACCAGAAAAGTTTAAGTCTATATCTGGCTCTTTATCTCCATCAAAGCCAAGGAAGGTTTCAAATGGTATGTCCATTCCATCTTTTGCTAAGGCATGACCACATTTAGGGCAATTTTTATCTGGCAAATCAAAACCATTTTTATAACCATAATCTGCAAAGTCTGAATACTTACAATTTGGGCATCTATAATGTGGTGGAAGTGAATTTACTTCTGTAATACCTGTCATATTTGCAACAAAAGATGAACCTACAGATCCTCTTGAACCTACAATATAGCCATCTTCATTAGATTTCCAAACTAATTTTTGAGCAATAATATACATAACAGAAAAGCCATTGTTTATAATTGAATTTAGCTCTTTATCTAATCTAGTTTGTACTATTTCTGGAAGTGGATCTCCATATAATTCATGTGCTTTATTATATGCAATATTTTTAATTGTTTCTTCACAGCCCTCTATATATGGAGGACATTTTTCTGGAGAAATTGGGCTTATGTTTTCGCACATATCTGCAATTTTATTAGTATTTGTAACTACTACCTCATAAGCTTTTTCTTCACCTAAATATTCAAATTCTTTAAGCATTTCTTCTGTTGTACGTAAATAAAGAGGTGCTTGTTCATCTGCATCATCATAGCCCTGCCCAGCCATTAAAATTCTACGATATATTTCATCTTGTGGATCCATAAAGTGTACATCACAAGTTGCAACTACTGGTTTTTGTAATTTTTCTCCTAAAGCTACTATTTTACGGTTTATATCTTGCAAATCTTCTACTGATTTTACTGTTTCATTTCTAACCATAAACATATTATTTCCAATAGGTTGAATTTCCAAATAATCGTAATCTGATGCAATTTCTTCAAGTTCTTCATCTGTTTTACCAGCAATAATTGCTCTGTATAATTCTCCTGCCTCGCAAGCACTGCCTAACATTAGGCCTTCAGAATACTTTTTATAAATTGATTTTAATATACGAGGTTTTTTATAAAAATAGTCTAAATGTGAAATAGAAATTAGCTTGTATAAGTTCTTAAGTCCAACATAGTCTTTTGCTAAAATAATTGCATGATATGTTGGAAGAGATTTATAATCTGCTTTTCCACTTAGCTTTGTATCTATTTCGTCTAAAGTAGTAGCTCCTTTTTCTTTTAGCATATCTAGCATAACATTAAATACCTTTACAGTTGTATCCACATCATCTAAGGCCCTATGAGCAACTTCTACTTTAATGCCTAAGTTTTCTGCTATAATTCCTAATTTATATTTTTTATATTGTGGAAATAAGTCCTTTGCTAAACGTAAAGTATCTATATATGTATTTCCTAATTTTAAGCCAAGCTCAGAACAATTATGTTTCAAAAATCCAATATCAAAGTCTGCATTATGTGCAACTAACACACTATCTCCAACAAACTCTAAAACTTTTGGTAATACTTCTTCAATAGTTGGTGCATCTTTAACCATTTCATCTGTAATATTTGTAACTTCTACAACTCTTTGTGGTATTGGCTTTTCAGGATTTACAAAAGTACAAAATTCATCTATTACTTCATGATTTTTTACTTTCATAATTCCTATTTCTGTAATTTTTTCAGTTCTAAAAGAAAGTCCTGTTGTTTCTAAGTCTAATACACAATATGTTGCATCTTCTATATTTTGGTCTTTAGAAAAAGATACGCATGATGTTTTATCTGGTGCTAAATATGCTTCTACACCATAAATTACTTTTAAATCTGGATGTTCTTTTTGTATATACTTATGAGCATCTGGAAAAGCTTGTACTACACCATGGTCTGTAATAGCTATTGATTTCATTCCCCATTTAACAGCACGTTTTAATAAATCTTTTACTGGTGTCATTGCATCCATTTGACTCATTTGTGTATGCATATGAAGTTCTACTCTTTTTTCTTTTGCTTCATCTTTTCTAACTTCTCTTTTTATTCCAGTAGACTCTATAATTATATTTGCTATTACTCCTAATTCCTTTGCAAATGGATCAAATTGAGCATTTCCATTAACTTTAACACCTTTAGCTTCTTTTAATCTTTTTATAATGTTACCTGCTTTATCTTGCTCAGCAAAAGCTTTACATGTAATTGTGCTAGAGCCATCATATAAATCAAATGTAACTAAAATTTTACCAGATTTTAATTCTCTAGAATCTACATTTAAAATTTCACCGTCTAATAAAACTTTTCCACTATCAACAGAAAGATCTACTATTTTTGATAATTCTTCCTTTATTTTTAAGCTTCTTCCTAATATTATTGGAGAAGTTTCTTGTGGCTCTTCTATAATATGATCTGTTTGAGATGATATTTGTTCTTCATTTAAAGAATTTTCTTGATTGCTTACATTTTCTTGATTATTTGCTTGATTATTTGGTTTTGCATTTGCCTTTGCATTTTCTTTTGCAAGTTCCTCTGCTTCTTTTTGTGCAAATAAAATAGCCTGTTTTTCTAATTCTTTTGCCTGTTCTTGATACATTGCAATCATTTCATCTGTTATTTCTTCTTTATATGAAATAACATATTTTTTGTTATATAAATCTTGTAATTTAGAAGATAGTATTTTTTCAAAGCCTCTTGCTTCTAATATTTCTTTTCCTCTACTTACTAGCTTTACTATTATTTTATTTTCTAAAATTTCAATGGTACTATTTTTTAATAATGCTTTTGTTAGTGGATGCTTATATGCCATGTATTCTACAATATCAGGCCATTCTGTTTCTATTTTTTTATTAATATCATTTTCTATTTCTTTCTTTTCTATTTTAATGTTAATTTCTTTAAAGCCAAATCTTTGGTTTAAGTATTTTTCAAATTCTATTAAATCTTTCATTAAAATAGAAGAAATAACAATTAATTTAATTTCTAATTCATTTGATTTTCTATATATGTTAACACATGCAACTTTAGCTTCGCTTAATGCGAAGCTATTTGAATTAAAATCTTTAAATACTTCTTTTACTGTCTTTAGATTTTCTTCCATTGTTTATCTCCATACAATTAATTTATAGTTTAAAAAAGAAACGAGTATTGCGAGGAAAGCTAGGCAAATAACCGGAGGCGTGCTTTTTGCACGGTGAGGATTATTTGTCCGAAGCTTGACAAAGCAAGACGAAGTTTATTTTTTAAACTAGCCTTAAAATATCGTTATAAGTAACTAAAATAGCTAATCCAATTAAAAGCATAAAGCCAACCATTTGAATTGTTATTTCTGTCTTTTCTTTTAATGGTTTTCTTCTTATAGCTTCTATTAATAAAATAACTATCTTTCCTCCATCTAAAGGTGGAAATGGAAGTAAATTTGTAAAGCCAAGTGAAATAGAAACTAAAGCTAAAATGTAAATAAAATCTGCTAAACCATTTGTCTGTGCCACTACTTCGCCAATTCCAACTGGTCCCATCATTTGATCTATTGAAACATTTCCTGTAAATAACATTTTTAAGTTATCTACAATAGAAAATGCAAATTCTCCTGTTTCAAAAAATGCATAATATAGATTGTTTGCAAAACTATTTTCTGCAAGTTTTAAATAAACACCCATATAGTAATTTGATTTTACTTCAGGAGTAATTTCTATTTGTTTTGTTTCTTCTCCTCTTTTTATTGTAAATACTATTTTTTCGCCAATATTTTTATTAATCTCTTCCACTAATTTTTGTGTATCATTTTCTACGTTTATATTATTTAATGAAATTATTACATCATTTACTGCTAATCCTTGCAAAGCAGCTGGGCTTTTAGGATAAATTGCTGCTATTTTAGTATTTTCTTCAGATCCTGAAATAGCAATTCCAGTATAATTATATTTTTCTTCTACTGGCTTAATATTATATGTTATTTTTTCTCCATTTCTTTCTACTAAAACTTCTAAATTATTACCATCGTAATTTTCAAGTGCTTTATCTAAATCTGTTTTATAATGAATGTTTTTATTATCTATTTTAACAATTTTATCGCCTGATTGTATTCCAGATATTTCTGCGCCAGAATCTGGCATAACAGAATCTATAGTATTTGAAACATTATTTCCTGTAAAACTAATTAAAGCAAAATATACTATAATAGCAAAAATTATATTTACTAAACCTCCTGCAGCTACTACAGCAATTCTTTTTGGAATGCTTGCCTTGCTAAAAGAACCTTCTTCATTAGAACGTTCTTCTTCACCTTCCATATTCACAAAACCACCAAGAGGAATAAGTCTTAAGGCATATTTTGTTTCTTTTCCTTGTTTCTGCCAAATAGTTGGTCCAAAACCTATTGCAAATTCATTTACTTTTATTTTGCATAGCTTAGCAACGCAAAAATGTCCGCCTTCATGAATAAGCACAAGAAGACCTAATATAAATATAATTTTTATTATTGATATTAAAAAGCTAATCAAAATGAGTTCTCCTTTTTCTGTTTTATTGTACAATAATATACAATTTAAAGCATCATAAATAAAAAATAAGCAAAAGGTGCAATAAAAATTATGCTATCAATCCTATCTAACATTCCACCATGCCCTGGAATTAAATTGCTAAAATCTTTAATGCCAGTATATCTTTTTATGCTAGAAGCTGCTAAATCTCCAATTTGACTTATTAAACTTAGTACAAATGTTATTACAATTATAATAACATATGAAAATTGAGTGTTAAAAAAGTAATTGCAAGCAATAGTATAAAGAGTTGTTAGTAAAATAGCTCCAAATATTCCTCCAATGCAGCCCTCTATTGTTTTATTTGGACTAATTTCAGTAAAATGATGTTTTCCAAATTTTTTACCTATAAAATAAGCAAAAATGTCTGTTCCCCATGCTGTAAAAAATGCATACCAAATTAAAATTTTGCCATTTTTTAAGTTTTCATGAATAATTGAAATGAACATCAAGAAAATAACAATATAAAATATTCCTAAAAATGTAACTGCAATATCTTTTATATCTATATTTAAGTTAGTAATAATAACATGTAAAAATAAAAGTAAAATCGAAGTTGGTAATAATATTCCTATTGTTTTTAAAATCCAATTTGCTGGAACCACATGTATTACAGAAATCATAGCAGCCGCTAAATAGCCAATCCAGTCAATAGGATTTGCTTTTTTGCCAGTACGAAAAGCCTTATAAAATTCGTGCAAACTCATAATTGCAATTATAGATATAGCAACATCTACAACATATTTATTTCCAAGCACCAGTAAAATAACTACTAATGGGAATAATGTTAATCCAGATACAACTCTTTTTACATTCATACTTTTTTCCTCTCTATTAAATTGTTATTTTCCACCAAATTTACGATTTCTTTGAACAAATATTGATATTGCCTCATCTAAGTCTGACTCAGAAAAATCTGGCCAATATTTTTGTGTAAATAAAAATTCTGTATATGCTAATTGCCATAAAAGATAATTACTAATTCTTTGTTCTCCCCCTGGTCTAATTAACAAATCTGGTTCTGGCTGGCCTGCTGTATATAAATTATTTGCGACTAAATCTTCATTAATGTCATCTATAGATATTTCTTTTTCTTCTACTTTTTTAGCTATTTTTTTTATGGCTTTTACAATTTCATCTCTTCCACCATAATTAAACGCAATATTTAAAGTAAGACCTTTGTTTTCTTTTGTTCTATTTACTATTTTTTCTATACTTTTTTGCAAACTTACATCCAATTTAGATATATCACCTAAAATGTTTAATTTTATATCATCTAAATTTTTGTCATTTAAAAATTCTGCAATATACTTTTGAAGCAAAAGCATTAATGCTCCTACTTCTTCTTTTGTTCTTTTCCAATTTTCTGTTGAAAATGCATATACTGTTAAATACTTAATTCCAATTTTATTTGCATATTTTGCAATTCGTTTTAAATTTTCTGCACCCTCTTTATGACCTAGTTTAGTATCTAAGCCTTTTTCTTTAGCCCATCTTCTATTTCCATCCATAATAATTGCAATATGCTTAGGTAATAAATTTTCTTCCATATTAATAATTTATATTAGATTTAAACTAATATTATCTCCTTTTTAATAATTATATGCTCATAATTTCTTTTTCTTTTGCTTCTAATATGTTATCTATTTCTTGAACTTTTTTATCTGTTAGTTTTTGAATTTGATCTTCTTCATTTTTTAACTCATCTTCTGTTATTTCTGATTTTTTTTGTGAATCTTTTGCTTCATCTAGTGCATCCCTTCTAATAGAACGAACTGCAACTTTAGCGTCTTCTGCAAGTTTTCTAATATCTTTTACAATTTCTTTTCTTCTTTCTTCATTTAATTCTGGGAAAGTAAGTCTTATAACCTTTCCATCATTATTAGGATTAATTCCTATATCTGATTTCAAAATTTCCTTTTCTATTTCTTTTAATAAACTTATATCCCATGGTTGAATTAAAATCATTCTAGCTTCTGGTACAGAAATACCTGCAACTTGATTTATTGGTGTTGGTACACCATAATAGTCTACTGTAATTTTATTTAGAATTGCTGGATTTGCTCTTCCAGCTCTAATTGCTGATAAATTTTCCTTAAAAACACTTATTGTTTTATCCATTTTTTCTTCATAAACATTATTCATAATTTTTATACTCTCCTTTAATTTTAATATTTTGGGTTTAATATTATAACTCATTCAATAATAGTACCTACTTTTTCTCCTAAAATTGCTTTTACCATATTTTCTGGCTTATCTATTCCAAATACAATTAGTGAAATATTATTATCTTTGCATAAAGATGTAGCAGTTGAATCCATTACTTTTAAATCTTTATTTAATATATCTAAATAGCTAATTTTATCATATTTAATTGCATTTGGATTAACTTTTGGATCATCTGAATATACTCCATCAATAGTTTTTCCTACTAAAATTACTTCTGCATCTATTTCTGCAGCTCTTAATGCTGCAGCTGTATCTGTTGTAAAATATGGGTTTCCAGTTCCACATGAAAAAATAACAACTCTTCCTTTTTCTAAATGTTTTACTGCTTTTCTTTTAATGTATGGTTCTGCAATTTCTCTCATTTCAATTGCTGTTTGTAATCTTGTATATACACCTCTTGCTTCTAAGGCATCTTGAAGGGCTAATCCATTTATGCAAGTAGCAAGCATTCCCATGTAATCAGAGGTTGTTCTTTCCATATTATAGCCATATTTTCCTCTCCAAAAGTTTCCTCCACCAACAACAATTCCTACTTGCACACCTAAGTCTACAAGTTGTTTTATTTGGTCACATATGTTTTCTAATGTTTTAACATTAATTCCGTGCTTTTCTTCTCCGGCTAAAGCTTCTCCGCTTAATTTTAATAATACTCTTTTATATTTTAATTCACTAGGCACTTTAACACTCTCCTTAACTTTATTTTTTCTTTGTATATTCTATCATAGTTTATTTATTTTTACATCTTTTTTTGAAAAATTTTTAATTTTTAAGTTAATAGTTAATAGTTATAATTACATTAAAGCTTAGAAATAGTACTATTTCTAAGCAGGTTAACTATAAAGCTATTAATTAGTAATTTTTTTATAGTTATATTGTTTTTAAATTTTAATAAATATTTTTTATATTATTGATAATACTAAATTAGAAGAACAAAATATGTCCTTTTTCGATATTTTTAAAAGGTGATTATGATGAAGCAAATTGTATTAAAGAAAAAAAGAAATAATATAAAACCTAATTTTAAAATTGAATTTAGCAACGAAATATTAGAGATTCCTTATGACGAAAACCAAATTATAGAAAAGCAAAAAAGTAGAATTAAAAAAAATAAATATTTTATTCAATTTTTCATTTCTATTATACTTATGTTTATATTTATATTAATTTTTTTATATCAAATTCATAAATCAAATGTAAATGAAAGATTATCAAAAGAACTATTAAATAATTATTCTTTAACTACTTTATATCAAGATGAAAATAAAGTTCAAATAGAAAAACAATCTATATTAGTTGAAAATCCATTTGTTATAGGAATAATTAAAATATCCAAAATAAA
The DNA here is from genome assembly GCA_947625825.1 of uncultured Clostridia bacterium. Classification (GTDB taxonomy): domain Bacteria; phylum Bacillota; class Clostridia; order TANB77; family CAG-508; genus CAG-273. The sequence continues at coordinate 63,150 of CANQPV010000001.1, forward strand.
TTTAAATTATCCAATCATTTCAGACACTAATCCTGAACTGCTAAAAATTTCTTTGTGCAGATTTGCAGGTCCAATGCCTAATGAATATGGAAATTTATGTATTGCTGGACATAATTATGTTGATAATAAATTTTTTAGCAACCTAAGTAAATTAAAAAAAGGAGATATAATAGAAATTTATGACTTGTATGGAAAGCAAATTAACTACACCGTTTTTGATAAATACGAAGTTAATGCAAATGATTTATCTTGTAGTAAGCAAGATATAACTAATGAAAGAATAATTACTTTGCTTACATGTAATAATGTTAATGGAAAGCGAACTGTTATAAAAGCAAAAGAATAAAACAAAAAGGATATAAACTATTTATATCCTTTTTTAATGTCTTTCTTTTTTAACTAACTAAACATTTTTATAATTTCTAATTTTAACAAAAGCATAAACAGATGATACTACACAAATTGTAATGAAAACAAATAATGCTGTGTCTTCTGCTACACCAGTATCTGGTAAAGAGTTTGTTTGCTCACCATTTCCAGTTGCATTATTACCTGATGGTGTTGGGCTTGGTGTTGGATTTTGAGTTGGATTTGTATTTGGTGTTGGTGTTGGATTTGTAGTTGACCCTTGACCATCTCCTGATTGTTCTCCAGTAATGTCTGTAACATTTAGTGGGTTTGTTGCTTTTACTCCAGATACCATCATAAATAAGCATGCAATGATTAAAATAAATACCATTATAATTTTTTTGTTTTTCATCATTTATTTCTCCTTTTTCTTTTGATATTTTTTACTTATATTATTTGTAAAAACAATAAAGTTTATACATAATATTTAAATTCATACATATTGTATACTTTAGTTTTAAAATAGTCAAGCTTTTTTTTATATTTTTTGTTTTAAATTGGTAT
>CANQPV010000002.1 GCA_947625825.1 uncultured Clostridia bacterium
TTAAATAACTTTTTTATATTCGCCTAACCTTTCTGGAATAGATTACATCCTTCTTCGTTAGACCAATATCTTTCTTTTAAGTTTTTTGACTCTTAATTATTTTCTGGCTGTGAGTTTTTTTCTCACTTCAATTTTTTTTAATAGTTTTCTTCTATTCTTTATTGGTTTCTCAAAGGTTTATTGTTTACTTTTCAATGTGCTTTGTTCAACTTTTTTAAGTTGAACGAATGTTATTGTACTACTTTATTTTACAAAAGTCAACACAATTTTTAAACTTTTTTAATTTTTTATTAAAAAAATTTAGTTAATATACAAATGCCGCAAAAAAATAATAAACTAGTAGTAATGTAATTATTATAAATGTAACTTTCTTTATACTAATTTATCTTCACAAAATTGTGTGCTAAGGTTTAGTGATAGTACATTAATTATAATAACATATTGTTTTCATAAAGTCAATACATTTTTATTGTTTTTTTGTAGATTTTTTATGAAAACTTTTTTTGTCTATGCAAAGTTTATATTTATTGCTTAGCTCTTTATTAATAATAACATATTTCGTTATGTAAATCAAGTGTTTTTTATTGGTAATTTATGGTATTTAGTTATATATAAAAGAGGCATTTTGCATTTATTTATGAACAATATTTATGCTATGTATTAAGCAATTTGTTAATAATTTACTTCAACTAATATTACATCATCTCCGAATGCATTTTATATTTTGCCATTCTATTACAATGTCATTGCTTGCTGAAAACATACTAAGTATTTTATTACTTCCTGGCACAATTATAGATGTTATTGTGCCACTTTCTAAGTCCGCACACACATCTTGAACATAGCCGAAGTCTTTTTCCATCTTTTATGTTTATTACTTCTTTATGTTTAAAATCCATTCCTTTCTGTCCCATATTTTCTTTTTTGATTATTTTAAATTTTAATTACATATTTTAATTATTTTCTCATAAAGTATAAGTTTATTTTTTATAATTACTTAAAATAATCTTTCCCCTTTATAAATTTTATTCAATTGATTTCATAGTTCTAAACTTATATTTATAATTTTAGAATTTTGGTTTTCAATTTCTTTCTATTATATATATGAAAGAAATTGAAAAAAGTTGCTTGTTTTATAAATTTTAATTTTGCTAGCAAGTAGGTAGTGCTTTTCTTATGCTTCTAGCTTTCTTATATCTTTTACATTTTTATTAGAAATAACTTTTTTTCCTGTTTCCTTTTCTAATTGTTCTCTAGCAAGCTTAGCAATGTTTCCACCCTTTATAACTGATTGTTCTGCACCTTTAATTCCTTTTTCATTTGTGCTTTTTGATATTTCTGTAGAAGATGTTTCTGCTAACATATTTAAAACTAATTCCATATTAGTCATATTATCACGTAAATTTTCTTTTTTAAGACCTTTTAAATTTTTATATTCTTTTACGGAATATCCACTCCAAACTTGAGTTAATATATTAGTTAGTATGGCAAAATCTTTATTTTTACTAACTCCTACTCTTTTTAATTCATCTGTAAATTCTTTTCTTACATCTATTGTTTTTAATCTTTGGTTAATCCATTCTTCTGAATATCCCTTTTTTCTGTAGGTATCTAGCGCTCTATTTATAGTAATTTCTGGATCGTATGCTTCGTCAATTCTTTCTTTTCCAACTTGTGCAAGCCATAGTTTAAATGGCTCTGCTTTTTTAGATGGTATTGATTGTATTAATCTTAAAATTTGTTCTGTATTCATTACATCTGTATCTCTTAATTTTCCATCATATGCTGTCATTTTCAACTGGTTAGTATTACTAACCAGTTCACTTCCTTCTTGAATTAACTTATTCTTTAACCATTTCCAATAATTTCTAGATTTTTGATAATCATTATCAGTAAGAATACTAATTACATCTACTACTGAAAAATACCAGTTCTCTTCATCTTCGTTCCATGCTACTCTAATATTTTTATCTTCAAATAATTTTATACTATTATTTTGTTCCATATCTTGCCTCTTTTCTAATTTTCACTATTTAACATTATTAAGCAGCAAAAATTTGTTTTTATCTTTTATATTTATATCACACCTCAAATATATTTTCAATAGTTTTACGAATTTTTGTTCTATTTTTTTATTTTAAGAAAAGCATACTTTCATATGCTTTCTTTAAATTTATAATTCTACTTTACAAATTACATTATATTTATATTTTTCTTTTATCACATAGCTTATCTTTTGATTGTTAATGATATGCACTTACTTATATATTCTTCTCATATGTCCAATTGCTGTTCTTTCTAGTCTTGATACCTGTGCTTGAGAAATTCCAATTTCTTCTGCAACTTCCATTTGAGTTCTCCCTTCAAAAAATCGTTTGTTAATAATCATTTTTTCTTTTTCATTTAATTTTTTCATAGCCTCTAATATTGTTATATTTTGAGCCCATAAATCATCTGTATTTTTTTTATCGCTTACTTGATCCATAATGCAAATATTTTCTGTATTTTCACTGTATGATGGTTCTTGTAAAGATATAGGCTCTTGAATTGCATCTAAGCTCATAATTATATCTTCTTTTGATACACTTAGTTCATTTGCTATTTCTTCTATCGTTGCTTCTCTTTGCTTTTCTCTATAAATTTTATCTTTCATTGCTATTACTTTGTATGCTAAATCTCTTATTGACCTACTTACACGAATTGTATTGTTATCTCTTAAATATCTTCTAATTTCTCCTATTATCATTGGCACTGCATACGTAGAAAACTGTACATTTTGATTTAAGTCAAAGTTATCTATTGCTTTAATTAAGCCTACACATCCTACTTGAAATAAATCATCTAAATTTTCACCTTTAGTGCTAAAACGTTTTATAATACTTAATACTAATCTTAAGTTTCCATTAATGAATTCTTGTCTTGCTTGCTCATCTCCGTTTTTTATCTTTTTCATTAGAATTAGTTTTTCTTCTGGAGAAAGAAGTGGTAATTTGGATGTATTAACACCTGAGATTTCAACTTTATTCATAAACAAAAACTCCTTTTGAAAATAATTTTCTTAATTTAATTATTTCCAAAAGAAGTTTTTAATATTCTATTATTGTGTGACATTATTCGACATTTTTTAAGTAATGCTAAAGTTTAAATAGTACTATTTTTCGCAGTTTTGAGAGGTCCCGTTCTGACTTTTCTTCTTTGAACTTGACTTCTTGCAACGGGCAATTTGAAAAACAAGAAAACTAGTACTATTTAAGCGGGTTAACTTTTGGTTAGAATAAAAGTTTATTCTATGTTTAGCCAGTTTTACTCATAATTTCTTTTTTCATTTTATTTATAATCTTCTTTTCTAAACGTGATATGTAACTTTGTGAAATTCCAAGCATATCTGCAACTTCTTTTTGCGTTTTTTCTGTTCCGCTAATAAAGCCAAATCTAAGCTCCATTATGTTTCTTTCTCTATTATTTAATTTTTCAATAGAAGCTCTAAGCAAAGTTTTATCTACCTCATCTTCTATTCTTCTAGATGTAACATCAGGATCGGTTCCTAATATATCTGATAATAAAAGTTCATTTCCATCTCCATCTTGATTTAATGGCTCATCAATAGAAATTTCTGTTTTCATTCTATTACTTCTTCTTAAAAACATTAGAATTTCATTTTCGATGCAACGAGAAGCATATGTTGCAAGCTTTATTTTTTTGTCTGTGTTAAAAGTGTTAATTGCCTTCATAAGTCCAATAGTTCCAATAGATATTAGGTCTTCTATTCCTACTCCTGTGTTTTCAAATTTTTTGGCAATGTACACTACTAGTCTTAAATTTCTTTCAACTAAAGTTTGCCTAATGCTTTTATCTCCATTTGAAAGCTTCTCTAATGCTTCCATTTCTTCTTCATTTGTCAAAGGTGGAGGTAATGTTTGACTACCTCCTATATAATAAATAGGAAGATTTTCTATTTCGTCATTTCCTATATATCTTACATATAAGGTGTTAATACTGTCCTTTAATATTTGTAACAAATTCATTTGATTCTCTCCTTTCTAATAAGTCTAGTCCAATTAAAGCAGTATATGTATTATTTTTACTAAGTGCCCAAGGAAATATTCCAATAATAACGTCACTTCGTTTTTCTTGTTCTTCTTCCTTTTCAATAATAACTTCATCTGCTTTTAGACCTAACATAAGCCCGTTTTGCTTACCTATAGAAGAAAAAGGAATTACTCTAAATTTTGTAAGATACTCTTCTTCTATTTGGCTTGTAATGTCTTCATTATCACCTCCTATTAATTTTTCTATATTGTCTAATATTTTTTTTGATATTACAGAATATAATTCACTTTTTTGTATTACAACTACAGGCATACCAGTAATTGGCTCTTTTAATAAATTTCCTGTATCTAACATGGCTTTTAAGTTTATTTCTTTTCCATCTATTTTAATAACTAAGTTATATATCATATCTTTTTTTCTTATTTTCGTTTTTACAATGCAAAATGCTATGTAAGTAATAATAAAGCCTATAATTCCTCCAAGTAATGCTATTTTTATAGGGTATGTTCCTATATATACACCATTTTTCATTAGTATATCTTGTGGTCTAACAAAATAAAGTAGTGCAAAAGCACATCCTCCAAATGCAAAAGATGTTAAATAAAAAATAATTAGCTGTTTTGCTAAGCTCTTTATTCCTTTGGAATTAAAAGCAATATATACCATTAAAATAGAAAGTAATATTTTCATTCCAAAGTTTGAATAAAGTGGTAAAATTTCTAAGTATGAAACAACAGCATAAATACTACCTAATAGGCTAGAAAAAATAAGTCTTAATTGTTTCATTTTTATTTTCATAATATATGCCGTTGCAAATAAAATAATATAATTCATACATAAATTTTCTAATAATACAACATCCAAATAAATAGTCATATTTTTGCCTCATTTTCTGCATTTAGTATACTATCTTATTTTTAAAAAGTATGTCATTTTATGGAACTAATTTAAAAAATTTATTTACATTATATAAATTAAAAATACATAAAATTATATTTTTTTAGTTATTTCTACCTAAATATTAATTAGACAACAAAAAAGCCAACTTAAAAAATTAAGTTGACTTTTTTGTTGTTAGTAAGTATTGTTATTTATTTAACCCTTTGCTTTTTCTTAAGAAAGTTGGAATTTCTAAATTATCTTGTGAATTTGCACTATCTGTAGTAGTTGGAATAGAATTTAGTTTCTTATCCCATGCTCTATCTATAATATCACCTACTGGAAGATTTCCAGATAGTGGTCCTTCATCTTTTTCAAAGCCTGTTGCAATAACTGTAATTACAATGTCTTCATCTAGGCTTTCATCTATTACTGCACCAAAGATTATATTAGCTTCTGGATCTACATTTCTTTGTACTATTTCTGCTGCTGTATTTACTTCGTGTAGTCCTAAGTTACGTCCACCTGTAATATTAATAATAACTCCTCTTGCGCCTTCAATAGATGTTTCAAGTAATGGGCTTTGTGTTGCTTGTTTTGCGGCATCTTCTGCTCTACTTTCTCCAGATGCTCTACCAATTCCCATATGTGCCATTCCTGTGTTTAACATTATGGTTTTTACGTCTGCAAAGTCTAAGTTTACAAGACCTGGTATTGCAATTAAATCTGATATACCTTGAACACCTTGTCTTAGGACATCATCTGCCATTTTAAATGCTTCTACTATAGATGTTTTTCTATCTATTACTTGTAATAATTTATCATTTGGAATAACAATTAAGGTATCTACTTTACCTTTTAGGCTTTCAATTCCTCTATCTGCTTGTGCTAATCTTTTTTTACCTTCAAATGTAAATGGTTTTGTTACTACACCAATAGTTAAAATTCCCATTTCTTTTGCAGCAGCTGCTACTATTGGGGCTGCACCTGTTCCAGTTCCACCACCCATACCAGCTGTTACAAATACCATATCTGCACCTCTAAGTGCTTCTGCAATTTCTGTTTTGCTTTCTTCTGCTGCTTGAGCTCCAATATCTGGATTAGCTCCAGCTCCTAAACCTCTGGTAATTTTTTCTCCAATTTGTATTTTAGATGCTGCTTTTGAAAGTAATAAAGCTTGTCTATCTGTGTTTACTGCTATAAACTCAACATTTTTAATTCCTGATTCTACCATTCTGTTTACAGCATTATTTCCTGCTCCACCTACGCCAATTACTTTAATTGTAGCTGTTCCATCTAACATTGTGTTTTCTTCTACGTTATTATCAATCAACATAAAGCTAATCTCCTCCCAATTTATTCTTAGTGGTATTTCTACCTATATAATCTTTAAAATTAAAATCATGAATAAAAAAATTCTTTAATTCTTTCAAAAACAGTTTGAAAGAAATTTTCTTGTGAGTCTGAGTCAATATTACTTGATACTGTTTTTACAAATTGTCTTGATGCAATATATCTTACTAAGCTATAAGCTGTTCTATATTCCGGTCTTACTACACTAATTAGTCTTCCTGTTGCTATTTTAACTGGAATATTTAAAGTAATTTTTCCTGCTACATCACTTTTATTTATATTTGTAATTCCTTGACCTGTTATAATAACATTATTAATTCTTGATTTAATACCTTGTGTTGTAATATCTTTATTAACAAGAGCAAATATTTCTTCTACTCTAGCTTCAATTATTTCAATTAGCTCTGAACTGCGAATTATTTTTTTACCATTATCATCTTTACATGTAGTAAGTAGAATTTCATTATCATTATCTATAAATGATTTTAAAGCTAAACCATATTGTTTTTTTAATTTTTCTGCTTCTTCTTCAGAAATGTTTAATACTAATGAAATGTCATTGGTAATGGTATCTCCACCAAGTGGAATTGTATTTGTATATACAAAATTGGAACCTTCAAAAACTCCAATGTCTGTATTACCTGCTCCAATATCTAATAGCATTACATTATCATTTAATTCATTACTATCTAATGTTATACTTCTTTGTGCTAATGTTACTGGCACTAAACCATCTATATCTAAATCTGCTTTTTTAAAAATTGAAGCAATTTGTCTCATATAATCTTTATCTGCTAAAATAACCTGTGCTTTTAGAGTAAAGCTTCCGCTTAAATTTCCAATTGGGTCAGATACTGCTTTTCCATTTTCTAAAATAAATTGATTTTCTACAATGTCAATGATTTGTTTATCTTCTGGTATGTCAATATCTTTTGCTTGCATTATGCTAGATGTAACATCTTTTGATGAAATTCCAGCGTACTTATCCTTTGCTTCTCTTGTAACACTATTTTGCACTATTGTAACGTATTTTCCTGGAATAGTTAAATATGCAGAATTAATTTTTAAACCAGATTCTGATTCTGCCTCTTTTATAGAGTGATGAATTACTCTGGCAATTTCATTTTCATCTACAATTTTACCTTTTTGAATTCCGATTGCATTTATGACTAAAAGTGCAAATGATTTCAATTTGGTTAAAGTTATTAACTTCTCCAATTACTAAACTAACTTTTGAAGTTCCAATGTCTATTCCTACAATTACATCTCCAATCGCCAAGACTCATTCCCCCATTTTGCTTGCCTACAATATTGTTTGTCATATGTAAATCTATTTTTTACTAATTAACACTGGCTTAAGAATATTACATTTTGAAAAAAAAGTCAATAGGTTTGTAATAAATTTGTAATATTTTTGTAATATTTTTGAAATATTGTTGTATTAGTACAATTTTTGTCTTCTTACACATATTATATTATAAAGTTATTGTGCTTTTTCGTTAGAATTTACTGTCTTTTTTGAGTTTCTATTTTCCCATACATTTAAATAATAACGTCTAATAATTGCTAAATTATTAAACATTCTTCCTACAAATACAACTATTGCTGCCAAATAAATATCTACATTTAGTTTTTGTCCTAAATAAGTAAGTAAAATTGACAAAATTGCATTTCCAAAAAATCCCGTTACAAATATTTTTAAGTTAAAATTTTTATTTAATGTTGCTGCAATCCCTCCAAATACAGAATCTAATGCTGCAATAATAGCTATTGCTAAATATCCAGAATATGTATATGGAACCATTGGTGCATAAATACCAATTACTGCACCTAAAATACATCCAATTACTATTGCTATTAAAATCATTTTATTTTTCCTCCATTTTCATATATTTTGTTTCTCTATCATTAGTACTTTTTACTATTTGAACATTATTTTTAGTTTGTAATTCTATTTGCATACCACGAGCTCTATTTCTATCTATATAACCACTATCTTTTAAATTTAAACTACTTGATAAGTATCTTTGGTTTCCTATAACTTTTATTACGAAAGGTGATGTTACTCTTTGACCTGAAATCATAGTTAAGCCATCTTTCGGCTGTGAAATATAACTAGAGCTAAGTATACGTACATCATTTATAGAGATTGCTTCTGCTCCTGCATATCTTAATTCATTTATCAAATCTATTAAATCAAATGTTTCAATAATATATTCTTGCGTATCAGATAAAGTAATTATTATACCTTCTCCATAAATATCTGTTTTTCCAAGCTTCATATCAGATTCTTCTAAGTCTTTATCTACAAGTTCTGAAGCTTCACCATTATCGTTAATAATTTCTAAATATTCTTTTATGCTTTTTTGATTTGCTTCTAATTGTTTTTGTGCTTCTTCGTATTTTCCTTTCCATTCTGCAATTGCTGTTCTTAATTCAGTTTCTCGCATATTTTCAATTGCAGTTATATCAGTTTCTTCTATTGTTTTAAATTGCATAAACATTACAGCAAAAAATATAATGCACATTCCTGCAATAATAGCACTTATTATTATTTTATTTTTTATTTCTTGTTTCAAGAGTTTTTCACCTCACTATTTTTTAAGTTTTATATACTTATAACTAATTATGCCGTTATACGCTTCTACAGTTGTACTTTCTACTTGCTTTGTTTCTACATTTACTCCATCTTCTTTCATATAATATAGGTAACCACCTATCATATTTAAAGATCCTGAAAGTAACCCTGGAGAACCAATTGCTTTAATTTTAAATGGTGAACTTATTCTTTGCCCATTTATTTTAATAATATTTCCTTCACAAGTAATTGAACTTGTTTGTATTACTCTTTGTCCGTTAATTGAAATAGCTTCCGCACCTGCATTATTTAGCGCATTTATTACTTGCAATAAATCATCATTATGAACAATTTGAGAACTTATATCTAATACTTCGCTTCCATCTTTATTAAGTCCTGTATTGTTATCTGCCAAAGTTATTTCAAGTCCTGGACCAGTTACTTCTGTTAGACCAAGTAGCATATTATTTAATGTAATTTCTTGCTGTTTTGCCATAGAAGTTGTATCATTTTGAGTTGCTTGTTTTCTAGCCCTTTCTAGATTATCTGTAGAATTTATTAAATCTACATATACATTATCGTATTTTTCTTTCCATTTTAATACTTCATCTCTTAAACTGTTTTCTTTTAAAGACTGTGAAACAGTTGTATTACTATTAGATACAGTTTTTAACTGAATAACAATGCAAGCAGTTAAAGCTAAGCACATTATTCCTAATGTAATTGCTATTTGTTTTTTATGCATATACTTTTCTCCTTTCGAATTTTATATTTTTTTTCTAAATACAGCACCTTTATTGTTTAAATCTGTATTAACAAAAATTTCCCCTTCTACGTTTTTGTTTTCATTCAAAATACTAATAATATATAGCATTTTTGTGCTTAAGTTAGTGTTATCTCCTATATATACAGTTTTCTTTTCTGATTTTAATTCTAATATATAATTTTGTTTATCTTGTATATTAATTTTTGTTATTAAGTTTTGTAATCCATTACTTTCTGCTGCTTTCATAATTTGTAGTGCTTGTCCTAATCTTTGAAGGTCTTCGCTACATAGCCTATTTCCTGCATGAAGGTCTTCCTCTTTTGTTAAAAAGCCGGTAATTATAGGTATATTAAGAGCTGTTTTTGAAACTTCTAGCATATATCCTTGGTTATTTAAATAAATATATGCATTTGCAAAAGAAAGCATAAAAGTTGGTTTTCTTTCTTCAACAATTATTTCTATTCCATTTGGTAATTTTCTTTTTACAGATACTTTTTCTATGTAAGCATTTTGTTTAATATTTTGCTGAACTTTATTGCTTTGAACTTTAAAAGTATTTTCATTTAAATTTATGTTAGAAAGACTAATTATTTCTTCTTTTGTAATTCTTTCATTTCCAACTACGTTTATTGTAGTAATATTAAAAAATGGTGATAGTAGAAAATAAATTCCCCCTCCTATTAAAATAGCTACCAATGTAGTGTATTTAACAATTCTAAATGCGATTTTTCTTTTTTTTCTAGCTAGTTCTTGTTGTTTTATACTTTTCTTTTTATTTTTTGGATTTTTCTTTTTTATTTCTTCATCTTCAATTCCTAATTTTAGTTCAAACTCTACTTCGTTTTCGTTAGACTTAGCTTTATTTTTTCGTTTAACTTTAGGCTTTTGTATATTTTTGGTATTGTAATTTGCTTTTTGCTTTTTAACTTGTTCCTTTTTACTTCTACTTTTACCTTTACTTTTTTTAGGAGCTTCTACCTCAGGCAAAGTTTTAATGCCAATGATGATTTCTTTATCTAAATCTAAAGTTACTTCATCTTTGGTATTTCTTTTTTTATTGTTTTCCTTAGTTTTTTTAGCCATTTTTAATTCTCACTTTCTTTTAAAATAATTTTTGCTCCTAATTTATTTAACTTTTTATCTATGTTTTCATAACCTCTTAAAATATATTCTATATTAGTTACAGTTGTTATCCCTTTAGCAACAAGTCCTGCTAGAACTAAACAGGCTCCTCCTCTTAAATCTGTACTTTTTACTTTAGCACCAGATAATTTTCTTGTTCCTTTTATTACAGCCGTTTTTCCTTCAATAGTAATTTTAGCACCCATTTTTTTTAGTTCTGGTACATAACGATATCTATTTTCAAATATATTTTCAACAATAACAGACGTTCCTTTTGCAGTACATAATGTACTTGCTAAAACAGATTGTAAATCTGTAGGAAAGCCTGGATAAGGCATTGTTTTAATATCTACAGCTTTTAATTTTTTTGGTGCTTGCATAAATATTTTTTTATTTTCAATATTTATTTTGCAACCTGCTTCTTCTAATTTATTTATTAATGGTGTTATATGTTCAGGCGTTTTATAATTTAAACAAATATTTCCTCCCGTAATTGCTCCCGCACAAAGAAGAGTACCTGCTTCAATTCTGTCTTCCATTACAGTATAACTTATATCTTTTAATTTTTGTATTCCTGTAATTTTAATAATATTTGTTCCTGCACCTTCTATTTTTGCACCCATTTTGTTTAAGCATTTAGCTAAATCTACAATTTCAGGTTCCATTGCTGCATTTGTAATTTGTGTAGTTCCTTCTGCATAGATGCTTGCTAAGATAATATTTTCTGTTGCACCTACACTTGGAAAATCTAGATTAATATTTGCCCCTATTATTTTATCACACTTACATGTAATAAATCCAGAGTCTTCTACAATATTTATTCCTAATTTTTGAAATGAACTTAAATGTAAGTCTATAGGTCTTGATCCAATATCACATCCACCTGGATATGAAAATTTTGCTTCTCTAAATCTTCCTATGATTGCTCCTGCTAAAATTACAGTAGAGCGCATTTGGTTCATTAAGTGTTCTGGAATATCTTTTTTTATAATATTTTTACTATTTATTTCTATTTTACCACGACTCTTTTTTATCTTGCAACCTAAATATTTTAAAATTTCTAAAGTTATTTGTGTATCATGAATATTTGGAATATTATATAACTTAGTAATGCCTTTATTTAATATAGTTGCTGCAATTATTGGCAAAGAGGCATTTTTGGAACCAGATACTGTTACTTCCCCCTCTAATTTTTTGCCTCCTTCAATTATGTAACTAGACATTTTATTCACCCTTTCAATTTTATTTTTGCTATATATTATGTTTTCTTTCCATAAAAGGTGAATGTAAAGAAAGAGAATATCTTAATAAGATATTCTCTTTCTTTGGAATTTAGCTTAATTGAGACATATAATACATCATTTCAATCGGTAAGTAAAAAGTATACGTTTCCCATCTTTGTTCACTACCCTGTTTAATCGTTTCTTCTCCTGTTCTATTGTCTATAAGTTTTGTATACATATAATAGCTAATAATTTCCACATAAGGTGTTTGCCATTTTTCTATATATACTATTTGGGTATTTTTTACTAATGCTGTATCTACTATGTTTTCATTGTTTTTACCCATATATGAATATGAAACCATATCTAAAGGAGTGAAGTAGTCTAATATACCTTTTACTTTTGTATTTTTTAAATCCTCATATGCCGCATTTGTAGCTTCTTTTATCGACATTTCATCAAATTCTATCAAAACTCTTTCTTCAGTTTGTTCAACCACTTTTTCTGTAATTTCCTTTATATTCCGATCATATTCTATTGTTGGAATAATGAAAGCAATTATTGAAATTATAAAGGTAAATGCATAAAGGGCTTTTAACAATATAGATTTAAAGTTATATAGCCCAAGAACTAAATATGCCACTCGATATATAAGTATAGAAGTAATTGCTACAAGTAAAATTAACACTAATGTTGGAATATCCAGAAACAGTTTTAGAAACTCACTAATTGGCATGCCTATCACAATAACAATGGATATTGTGATAAGAAGTTGTACCATTACCTCTGTGAATTCACTTACATTAGTCCACCTCTTTTTTTCATATATCATTGTGACAGCTACTCTAGCTATAATAGCTATAGCAACTCCAATAAGCCAAATTTTCCAAAGTTCCATTTTTAACACTCCTTAAAAAAATATTTTTACTATAGTTGTATATTATTAACCTAAAAAATAGGATTTTAAAAATTTATACGTTTATTTTACCATATTTTACTATTTTTTTCAAGTCTTTGTGCATATTATGTTAAGTTGTTTGATTCTATTATTTTTTATTAATTTAGTAAGCTTTTTTTAATTTCTTCTATTTGCTCTATTGCTACTTTGTAACCTTCTTCATAAAAGGAATTCATATTTTTTATATCAAATACTGCTGATGATGGAAGAATTATATCAAGAATATAGTTACTACTTTGTATTTTTGCTTCATCTCTATCATCAAATGCAATATCTACACATCTAAATAATAAGTCTAATGCATGTTCTGGATTTTCTTCTTCTCTTGCTGGAAATCTTATCGTTAGAATTTTATCTACTCCAAGAAAAGGTAGTTCATCTGCTGGAATGTTATTAAGTATGCCTCCATCTACAAATTTATAATTTTCATATTCTAATGGAGCAAAAACGCCAGGATAACTACAGCTTGCTCTTACTGCCTTTCCTATTTCTATATTTGTAATATATTCTTTTTGTTTAAATAAATTTTTATCATATTGTTCTTTATTTATTTCTCTATTAGTAAATATACATTTTTTCTTAGTTATTATATCTACTGTAGTAATAGAAATTGGTACTTGAATATCTTTTATATACTTATATCCTTTTAATTTAGCACATTCATTAATAATTTCTTCAATTTCTTCTCCTGAAATAACCCCTTGTCCTAGAATACTTTTTGTGTTTTTTAAATTTGAAAATAAATATCTAACATCTGCCTTTAAAATACTTTTTGAAAAATATTGAAATAATTTTAGCATTTCATCTGAGGTATATCCCATTGCATAAAGGGCAGCTATAATACTTCCAATACTAGCACCTGTTAAAGCTGATATTTTAATATTATTTTTTTCTAGTACTTTTAGTGCACCTATATGGGCTGCACCTTTTGCTCCTCCACCTGATAAAGCAACACCAATATTCATACTTTTTTATATGATATAGCTAAAATATATCATATTCTCCTTTCTTTCGTTATCTTTTTATTACTAATCTGTTAAATTTAGAATTTATATAGTTTTCTAATTTTCCCATAAATTCTTCCGGCTCTATTTCTTTTTTTGCTACCATTTCTAACCCCTTTTCCCAACTTGCTGTTAGTTTTGGGTTTAACATATCTGGCATAGAACTATATACTATGTCATAAATTTTTTCTCCTTTAACTGTAGGAGTAATTATTTGAGTTTTTGAGTTAATTAAAATATACCCTATTCTTTCCAATTTTTTCATAATTTCTGCTCTTGTTGCACTAGTTCCTATCCCTGCACCTTTTATTTGTTCTCTTAGTTCTTCTTCTTCAATTAACTTCCCTGCATTTTCCATAGCTAAAATCATTGAACCAGAATTATACCTAGTAGGAGGAGTTGTTTCTGAAGTTTTTATTTCATAATTTATAACATTTATTTCTTCGCCTTTTTTAAGCTTTTCTAATATATCTAAGTTATTTTGTTCTGGCAATTCTTCTTCATTATTAGCATCTTCATTTGCATTACTTATTTTTGCTTGCTTTTCTTTATCACTTTTATTAATTTCTAAATATCCTAATTTTTCGCACACTTTTCCATTTGCAGAAAACTGTTCTTTTTCTACTTCAATTGTTGCAGAAATTTTATTATATTCTGCCGGTGGATAAAAAATACTTAAAAATCTTTTTACAATTACTTTATATATTTGCTTTTGCAAGTCCGGAAGATTGTTATAATTTTCAAAGCCTTGTCCTGTTGGAATAATAGCATAGTGATCTGTGATTTTACTATCATTTACATACTTTGTTTTAATCAAATTTGTAGAATATTTTTCTTCTATCATTTTATTAATATAACCTTGTATTTCTTCGTCTTTAAAGCCTTTTGCTAATCCATTTAAATTGTTAGATATTACCTTAGCAACTGCAGTAGATAACACTCTAGCATCTGTTCTTGGATAAGTTACCAGCTTTTTTTCATATAAGTTTTGTATTATTTCCAATGTTTCATCTGGCTTTATTTTAAACCTTTTTGATGCTTCATTTTGAATTTCTGCTAAATTAAATAAAAGTGGTGCATTTTCCTTTGTTTTTGTTTTTTTAATTTCTTTAATTATTGCTTTTTTATTTTTTAAATTAAATATAAAATCTTTTGCATCTTCTTCTTTTTTAAATCCCGCTTCATTATATAATTTTGGGGATTCATAAACGCAAGAATTTTCTGTTACTTTCCATTCTGCTTTAAATGAACTATTTTCTTTTCCAAATTCTCCTATTATTTTATAATATGGTGTTTTAACAAAATTTCTTATTTCTCTTTCCCTTTGTACTACCATTCCAAGCACACATGTCATAACTCTACCAATTGAAATAGAAATTTTTTCTTCTCCTAAATCTTTTGCCATACGTTTTCCATAAATAATAGATAAAAGTCTAGAAAAATTAATTCCTATTAAGTAGTCTTCCTTTGCTCTTAAATACGCACTATTGCATAAGCTATCATATTCCTCTAGGTCTTTTGCCTCATTAATTCCTCTTTTTATTTCTTCTTCTGTTTGTGAATCTATCCAAACTCTTTTTCTTTGTTTTCCTTTAAGCTGAATTTGATTTTCTACTAATCTATAAATATATTCTCCCTCTCTTCCAGAGTCTGTTGCAACATAAATACAGCCTACATCTTCTCTTAGTAGTAGGCTTTTTACAATATTAAATTGTTTTTCTACATTTGGAATTATTTCATACTTATACTCTTTTGGCATAAAAGGAAGAGTATCTAGTCTCCAAAATTTTAAATTTTCATCATATTTTTCTGGATAGCTCATAGTTACTAGATGCCCTACACACCATGTAATAATCCAATTTTCTGATTCTATATAGCCATCTTTTCTATTTTCCATGCATTTTAAAACTTTTGCAAATTCTAATGCTACAGATGGCTTTTCTGTAATAAGTAAGTTTTTTGACATAGCTTTCCTCTATTCATACCAAATTATATCCATTTCTGATGTAAAATTTTGATTACCATATGCAAATATTATATATAAATTGCCATTTGGTCCTAAGAAATATGTAGATATATTTGATAGTAAATACATTGAACTTGTTAGATCTCTATTATATACTGTATAACCAGATTGTACTAGTGTTTGTGCTTGTTTTTGAGCATCTTGTATTGTACTATTTATTTTCTTTTGACAGTCGCTTTGAATAATATTTTTTTGTGATAACAATTTTGATGCTTCAACTTTTTCACCTGTAACCAAATCATAATTATATGTTTGTACAATTACTCTTTGAGGATTATTTCCTTCTTTTAAAGTTGATTGAATAACTACAGACAATATGTCTCCATTAATAAAGCCCTCATAACTTACACTATATATTGTTTTATTTGCTACTTCAGTATTAATAATTTCAGTTGCTTTATTTACAAAAATAGTTTGAGTAATATTGTTAAAGCTAGCAGGAACATCTCCTGTTATATTAATTGCAGGTAAGTTAATGTTAATTTCATAATTTTCCTTTTTTTGTTCAATGCTTGCAGCAGTATATACAATATTTTCATTTTCATTTATTTTCTCTATATTAGTAGTGTCGTAGTCTCCAAATTCAAATTGATTATTAAAAAGGCTAGAAAACTGTGCTTTAATTTCTTCTTGCGTTAGTTCTTTTACAGTGTTTTCGCCTTCATTATTTAAGGTTGGAACTATAATGCTTGGTTTGTCTTGTTCACTTACAAAAAATTCAGCATAAACTCCAGCAATAATTGCAAATACGCAAAAAACTCCAATTAAAATATATATTGCTTTTGGACTTTTCATTATAAAATCTCCTTTTTTAATCTACTTATTATTTTAACTTATTATTTGCTAAAAATCAAGCATCATAATTATATATATTAGACCTGTCCCTAATTACCCAAAATAGTAAAAAGGGACTGACCCTTTTTACCATTGACTTATTTAATATTTTGATGTATTATATATGGTATGAAAATAGCAAATTTAATATATTATTTATATAAGAATGGAGAATTTTAAGATTTATGTTATGTTCAATATGTAATAAAAACACCGCTGTTATTTTTGTTAATAAACAAGATGAAAATGGCAAAACAAAGCTTGAAGGTTATTGTGCTAGTTGTGCTAAAGAACGTGGAATTAATCCATTAGAAAATCTTATGAAACAAGGCAATTTAACAGAAGCAGATTTAAATAATATGACAAAACAAATAGAAAATATAGTAAGCAATATGGCTGAAAATATAGATATGGATAGTATATCTGAGCAAATGAATGATATGGATCCTGATGAATTAGATGAAATAGAAAAAAATGGAGGTATGCCAATTTCGTTTAGTGCTATCCCTATTGGCTCTATTTTTTCTAATATGTTAGGTGGAAATAGTAATTCAGATAATTCTTCAAGTGAGAAGAAAAAAGTAAAAATAGATAAAGAAAAGAAGAAAGATAAAAGAAGAAAAACTTTAGAAACTTATGGTACTAATTTAACTTTAAAAGCAAAAAATGGCATGCTAGATATGGTAATAGGCAGAGATAAAGAAATTCAAAGAATGATTCAAATTTTAAATAGGCGTTCTAAAAATAATCCATGTTTAATTGGTGAACCTGGTGTTGGTAAAACAGCAATTGCTCAAGGTTTAGCTATTAAAATTGCTGAAGAGAAAGTACCTGCTAAATTACTAAACAAAGAAGTATATTTATTAGATATGACAGCTGTAGTTGCAGGAACTCAATTTAGAGGCCAATTTGAAGCTAGAATGAAATCTATTATTGAGGAATGTAAATCTTTAGGTAATATTATTTTAGTAATTGATGAAATTCATAATATTATTGGTGCTGGTGATGCTGAACATTCTATGAATGCAGCCAATATTTTAAAGCCATCTCTTTCTAATGGTGATATTCAATTAATTGGAACAACTACTTTAAAAGAATACAGAAAATATATTGAAAAAGATAGTGCTTTAGAAAGAAGATTTCAGCCAGTTATAGTAGAAGAACCATCTATAACAGATTCTATAGATATTTTAAATGGTGTTAAAAAATATTATGAAGATTATCACAAAGTAAAAATTTCAACTGATGTAATTAAGCAAACTGTTATTATGTCTGAAAAATATATACATGATAGATTTTTGCCAGATAAGGCAATTGATATTTTAGATGAAGCTTGCTCACGTATTAATTTAAATAATAAAGAATTATATCAATTAGAAGTATTAAAAAATGAATTAAAATCAGTTCAAGAAGAAAAGGAAGAAGCAGCACTTGCAGATTCTACTGAAGATTACAAAAAAGCTGCAGAGCTTAAAGCTAAAGAATGTAGCTTAATTGAGCAGATTGATTCTTTAAATAAAAAAATGAGACTTAAAGATTTAACTGTACAAGATATTGCAGAAGTAATTGAAAGTTGGACTAAAATTCCAGTTAAGAAAATTACAGAAGCAGAAACACAAAAACTATTAAACTTAGAAAATAATTTGCATAAAAGAGTTATAGGTCAAAACGTAGCTGTTGAAGCAGTAGCAAGAGCAATTCGTCGTAATAGAGCAGGTTTAAAAAGTACAAAAAGACCACCATCATTTATATTTGTAGGTCCTACTGGTGTTGGTAAAACAGAACTTGCTAAATCTCTTGCTTATGAAATGTTTGGAAATGAAAATTCTATTATTCGTGTAGATATGTCTGAATATATGGAAAGTCATTCTACTTCTAAATTAATAGGTTCACCTCCTGGCTATGTAGGTTATGATGATGCTGGTCAATTAACTGAAAAAGTAAAACGTAACCCTTATTCTATTGTTTTATTAGATGAAATTGAAAAGGCTCATCCTGATGTATTTAACATTTTATTGCAAGTATTAGATGATGGCCGCTTAACAGATAGCCAAGGAAATACTGTTAGTTTTGAAAATACAATTTTAATTATGACATCTAATGCTGGTTCTAACTTAAATACTAATTCAATCGGTTTTGGTGGATCACGTATAGACCAAAATAAAATAATGGATAGTTTGAAAGAAACTTTTAGACCTGAGTTTTTAAATAGAATAGATGAAATTGTTATATTTGAACAATTAAAGCCAGATGAACTATTAAAAATAGTTGATTTGATGCTAGAAGATACTAAAAAAGCATTAGCTGATAAAAATATTTATATGAATGTATCTGAGGATGCCAAAAAATTTTTGCTTGAAAAAGGAACTGATATTAAATATGGAGCAAGACCTCTAAGAAGAGCAATTCAAAGATATTTAGAAGATTTACTTTCTGATATGATTTTAAGAGGAGATCTTAAAAATGGCCAAACAGTTAATGTTACACTTGAAGGCTCTAATTTAGAATTAAATATAGAAAAATAAGGAGATATTTTATGGCAAAGCAAATACCAAATATACTAACAGTTGCAAGATTTTTCCTAATACCATTTATTATTTATTTTATTTTAAAAGAACAATATATATTAGCATTTATATTTCTTATTATTTCTGGATTAACAGATGTATTAGATGGTTTTATTGCAAGGAAATTTAATTTTATTACTAACTTTGGAAAGTTAATTGACCCATTAGCTGATAAAACTACGCAAATAGCAGTTTTGCTTACACTTGCTTTTAAAGATATTATACCATTTTGGATTATTATTGTAGTTGTTATTAAAGAAGCTGCTATGATTGCAGGAGCATCTTTTCTATATGGAAAAGAATTAGTAGTTTCTAGCAGATGGTTTGGAAAGTTAGCAACAGTATTATTTTATGTGGCAATTGCTGCTTCATTTATAATTCATTATTGGAATAATATAGCGGCTGCTCCAGGAAATTCTGTAGCATTTCTTCCACAGTTTGATATATGGATATATTATTTAGCACTAGCTACCACAATTTTCTCTTTAATAATGTACTATATAACTTTTTATAAACAAGGTTATTTGAAAAAAGAAAATTTAAAAATTAATAATAATTAAGGCAAAAACGATAAATTTTATAATAAAAATTTATCGTTTTTTAATATTTAAACATATTTAATTTTTATTTTTAGACCTGTCCCTAAGTGCTTGAAAATAAGCATTGGGGTCTGGTCCAAGCACCCCCAAAATGAGCAATTGGACCTGTCCCCAATTACTCAAAATCTTCTAGTACGTCTAATAACTGGCTGCTTCCTACTACCTGCATACCTTGTTTAAATTTTTCTATATCTTCTGGTGGTAAATACATTGTTTGAATTTCAGTTTCTTGTTTTAGTGTTTCTAATCCATCTTTATCTATTGTATATACCGCAAGTACACCATTATTTTCTCTTATAACATAATGTTCTGGGCAAAAGCCTTCGCTTTCCTTATACAAAGTAACTTTATTACTTGTAAATTCTTCTATATTCCAACCGCTATATTTTTTAGCTAATTCTTCTTTGGTACAATTTATTAAATTTTCCTCTGCCGGAATTTCATTTCTTATAATATGATCGCAATCTTTAAAATATTGCTTTTCTATAATAATACCATTTGGCGATATTCTTTCTTCTGAAGAAGAAGTAGAAACTAATTCATTTTGCAAACTGTTTTGATTATATATTTTTGCAAGTTGTATATTATCTAACATATTACTATCTTTTGTATGTTTCATATTATATACATATATGCCTAAAAAGATGCTTATAATTAATAATATAACTGCAATAATTCCAATTATCCATTCTTTTCTCATTACTAAATTTATCCTCCTTTTTAGTAATTAGTTTAAATTTAGTATGAGAAATTTTAACAAATTTTATTCATAAAACTATGTAATTGTACTCACAAGCACGTATTAAACGATTAGTAATAGCTAGTCCTAAACCTTCTTCTCCTACTCCTTCTATAATAACTAAATCAACATTTTCTTTATCTACTTTTCTTAAAAGTGTAAAAATATTTTTTGCAATTTCGTTTAAGTTTTCTCCTATATTCCATTTTCTTTGCGAAATATATTTATCTAAATTACTTTTTTCTCCTAGTACTAATACTTTTTTTCCTTCTTTATTTATATCATTTGTTATTTCATTTATTTTATTAATCATTTTTTCTTTATTTTTGCTATAAACCATCATACATTTTGTATTTGGTGCATAATGACGATACTTCATTCCTGGAGATGTAACTGTTTCATTTTTTTGTACTTTGCCTAATACATGAGTATCTACATGTACATCTTTTATAACTTCTTCTAATTCTTCTTTTGTAATTTTTCCAGGTCTTAAAATATTAATTTGATCATTATTTACTCTAATTACCGTTGATTCAAGTCCAATATCTGAAGAGCCACCGTCTAAAATATATGATACTTTATCTTGTAATTCTTCTATAATATCTTCAATCTTTGTACCGCTTGGTCTTCCAGATACGTTAGCACTTGGTGCAGCAATTGGTACCCCTGATTTTTCTATTAATTCTTTAGCAATTTTATTACTTGGCATACGAATTCCTACTGTATTTAAGTTTGCAGTTACTGCATTTGGTATTATCTTTTCACTTTTTCTATCAAAAATAATAGTAAGAGGTCCTGGCCAAAATTTTTCTATTAGTTTTCTTTCCATATTTGTTATTTCTTTTACTATGTTTTCTACCATTTCTATATTAGAAACATGTACAATTAAAGGATTATCTCCTGCTCTACCTTTTGCCTTAAATATTTTTTTAACTGCAACTTCATCTAATGCATTTGCACCAATTCCATAAACAGTTTCTGTTGGAAATAATACTAAATTTCCATTTTTTATTTCTTGTGCTGCCTCTACTATTTCTTCTTCTACTATTTTATTTTTTTGATTTGAATATTTTGCCATTTCTATTATTCCCTTCATTTATTGTTTTAATTTTTCACATTTTTCAACTTGTTCTCTTATAGCTTTTTCTACGAACTGATTTAATGACATATTAAATTGTTTTGAAAAAAGTGTAGCTTTTTGATGTAATAGTGGTTCTATTCTCACATTAAAGCTTCCTTTATATGGCTTGTGTGGATCTTTATTTAAAATTTTACAATCTTCTATATATTCTTCTACTACTTCTTCAAATTCTTTTTTTAGCCCTTCTACTGAATCAGACTCAAAGGTAATAATGTCTTCTATTCCCTCAATTCTTCCCCAAAATGTAGAAGTTTCATCTTCATAATTAATGCTTGCATAGAAATCCTTATATTTCATTAGATTTTTCATTTTAAATCCTCCAATTTTACTCATATATTATACTCCTTGTTTTATTATTTTGCAACTAAATTTTAGTTGCACTATTAATTAATTTGTTTTTTAATTTTTACTTTTCCATTTTTATTTACAGTAATTGATATTTCTCCCATTTCATCTGTTCTATATATTATTGAGCCGTAAATTCTTCAAATTTTGTATTGTAATATTACTTGGGTGTCCAAACTTATTATTTTCTCCAACTCCAATTAATGCAATTTTAGGATTTACTAATTTTAATAACTCTTCTGCAGAAGATGTTTTTGATCCATGATGTGCTATTTTTAAGATAGTAGAATTTAATATATTAGTGTTTTCATAAAGTTCTATTAGCCTATTTTCTGCTATTTTTTCTACATCTCCTGTAAGTAACATACTAAAGCTGTTATTGTAGAAAAATTTGGCAACAATCGAATTATTATTTAGTGTATTTTCAGAAATTAAGTTATTTTCTGGAAATAAAATATTAAAATAACACTCCTTATCAATCTTTATGGTATCTCCTGCTTTTATAGCAATAATGTTTACTTTTTTATTTTTTATAATTTCTAGTAATTGCTTAAAATTACTAGAAATTTTCCCCTGCTTACTTATAATAATGTTATTTACTTTTATCTTTTCTAATATTGTTAATAAACCGCCACAATGGTCGGAATCAAAATGTGAAAACATAATGTAATCAATTTTCATTATATTTTTATCTAGTAAAAATGGCAGTAATGTTTTTTCTCCAACGTCAAAACTCCCAAATTCACTCCCTCCACCATCTATTAAAATTGTTTTTCTAGATGGTGTTTCTATTAGCATGCTATCTCCTTGGCCAACATCAATGAAATATATACTTACATTTGAGGTTGGAAACTTTATAAAATATGGAAATATTAGAATTAAAATTTCTATTATTAAAATTAGTTTTTGATATTTTATTGAAAAAACTTTTTCTTTTAAATTATAATCTTGCTTACCACTTATTGTTTCTAAGTTTTGCTCGGCTATGATGTTATTAGTTAATTTTTTATTTTGCACTATATTTTTTAGTTTATAAGTTAGTAAAATAAAGTAGTAAAGTGCTATTTGCCATAGTTTAGGTGTTGAAATTAAAATTTGAGAATATGGAAGTTTACTTGTAAAATTTGTAATTTGAATTAAAATTTGCAAAACTGGATTTAAAATGTATGAAATAATAATTGCAATAGGTTTAAATATTAATATAAATACTATAAAAATCATTCCTAATATTAGGCTAATTGCAAGTATTGGTGAAACTAAAATGTTTGAAATTAAAAATGTAGCTGAAATTGTATTAAAGTGATATATCATTATTGGAAGTATAATTAAATTTGCTGAAACTGAGACTTTTATAATTTGTTTTATGTAGTTAAGAATTTTATAAACTAAATTTTCTTTTTTCTCTTTTGCTTTTCCTTCATTTTTTACTATTTCTAGTTCGTTTTTTAATTCTTTTATTTCATCTTTTTCTACTTCTAGCTTGCTTTTTTCATTATTTTGCATAAATAATATAATTCCTATTGTGCCCCCAAATGAAAGCTGAAAGCCAATATCTAGCAAAGAATATGGATTTATAAGTAAAATTATAATATTACTAATTGCTAAGTTTTGATATATATTTGATTTTCTAAATAATATACTTGCAAATAACGAAATAATAGACATTATACATGCTCTTGTAACAGATGGGCTAAACCCTACTAAAGCCATAAAGAATATTAAAAATACAATTACTATTATTTTGCTCCATCTTTTGTGTAATTTAAAAAGCCCCAAAAAAGTAGTAATTCCTAATAATATATATGACACATGTGCTCCAGAAATAGCAAGTATATGTGAAAGGCTACTTTGCTTAAAATTATTTTGAATTTCTTCTGAAATTAAGCTTTTGTCTCCTAATAAAAGTCCTATGCATATTCCTGAAGAATCTTTTGGTAATATTGTTGTAACTTTTTGTATTAAATTATTTTTAAATTTATTAATTATACTTTTAATAAATGGAGCTTTATTTTTTGCTATTAATATAATTTCTTTTGCATTTACATCTACTGTTCCTGCTACTTTTTTAGTTTTTAAATATTGCATGTAATCAAATCCACCTTCATTTCTACTAACAGATGGCACTTTATATGTAGTTATAAACTCAATTTCATCTCCATAGTCTAAACAAATATCATTTTCTTTTTTTACATTACATAGTAGATTAAAATTTTTAGTATATTTTTCTTTGGATTCAATGTTTTCTATTTTTGTAACTTGAATTTCATATACATTCTTATATTCTTTTTCTTCTGGATTAAAAACTATAATGCCCTGAATTTTTATTTCTTTATTTCCATAAGTTTCATATATGTTTTTATAGTTATTTTCAACTGTTACAGTGTATGTATAAAATAATATAAAGAAAATAAAAAATGAAAAAATGTATTTATATTTTTTTGTGCTAATACATAGCAATATGCAAATTATAAAAGCCAATATAAAAAGAGTTATACTTTTTAAGTATAACCCCATAATAATTCCTAAAATAGTTCCAATAGAGGCAATTAAAAATACTTTCATTATTAAACCTTTCTATTTGCCCCCATTTTATATTTTATTTACTAAGTTCGCTTTTAGCTTAGTTTTCCTTATATTAATCTAAGTCCTGCATAAAATCTTCCTTTGTACATTGTATTTAAACTAGAAATTGTAACAGTATATGTTGTTGTTGAAGCATGAATAAAATTTCCATTTCCAAGATAAATTCCACAATGCCCTATTCCTTTTCCTGTTTCATAATCTGTTAAAAATACTATATCTCCTACTTGAAGATCACTTTGCTTACTTATTTTTTTACCTTTTCCACTATTATATTGTGCATTTGCACCATGTGCTAAATTAATTCCAAAATGTTTAAATACATACATTGTAAAGCCTGAGCAGTCAAATGTATTATTTGAACCGTCTCCACCATATACATATTTATAGCCTAGATATTTTTGTGCATATGCAACAATATCTGTACCTTTAGTTTTATTACTTTCTGTTTCAGTTTTATTGTTTGTAGTACTAGAATTTTTTGACTCTACACTAGTATTTGATTCTTTGTTATCACTTGAAGTTGTATTTGTTTTTGCAGCTGTAGTACTTGTTTTATTTGAAGTATTGGTGCTTTCTTTTTTAGTAGTAGTTTCATTATTAGTATTTTCTTTACTATTAGATGTAGTTTCTGCTACTTTTTCTGTTTCTTCTGTTCTTGAAACTGCACTATTTCTTGATGTTACTGTTTTTGAACTTGATAAATATTCTTTTAATATATACCCTGTATCATCTCCAGCTTTTACCTTACACCACTCGCCTTCATCTTGTATAATAGTAACTTCTGTATTTAGTGTTACTACTTTTATAATAGAATTACTAGTTCCAGCACCAGTTCTTAAATTAACTCTGCTTTCATTTACATATGCTGTTTTTTCTGTATTATTTTGTGAACTACTACCCGATACTACTTTTTCTTCTGAAAGAGTATCACTTCTAACCCAACCACTAATAGAATCTGTTTGCACATAAGACCAACCTGAAACTTCAGTAATAAATATTACTTGTGTTCCGGATTTCATACTTCCTATTTTGCTTGAATGAATTAATGGTAATAATTTAACATCAGTGTTTTTATTAAACTTTTTATAAGTTATTGTAATTTCATCTTCATCATTATTATTTTGTTGTGAGTTATTGTTTTGATTAGTTTGTGTGTTATTTTCTTCTTTTGAATTATTTCCTTGCTCTGAATTAGAATCTAAATTATTATTGTCATTTCCAGTTTGCGTATTTTGATTATTGTTTGTTTGATTTTCATTATTATCGCCGATTAATTTTGCATAATCTTTGCTGACATATCCTGTATAATTTTTATATTTTACCTTATACCAGTTATCTTCTTCTCCTAATAGTTCACATTCTACACCTTCTGATAACATGGCTACCACTTCTGTACTAGTAGATGGTCCTTTTCTTACGTTTAAAGTTTCTGCTGTAACTTTAACAGTTGCTGCATTTGAGCAAATAGTCATCGTACAAATTGCCATTCCTGTAAGTGCACCTGTTAAGACTAGCTTCTTTAGACTTCTCATAAAAAAATTTCTCCTTTATTTTGGTACTTTTGTATATGTCATTTGTTGCAATTAAAGTATATAATTAAACCTCAAAAATGTCAATTATTCTACAATATATTTTAAAATATTATAATTGATAGTACATCTTTAGTTTAATACTTTTTGTTGGCTATTATATAATTTATAATAATCTCCTTTTAACCTCATTAATTCCTCATGTGTTCCAATTTCTGAAATATTTTTTTCTTTAATGAAAAATATTTTATCACTATTTATTATAGAATCTAATCTATGTGCAATTGTAATTACAGTTTTATCTTTTATTAATTTTTTTGTTAAATTTTGTAGCATTCTTTCAGTTTTTACGTCTATTTTACTTGTTGCTTCGTCAAAAATTAGTATTTTAGGATTATTAATTATCGTTCTAATATAACATAATACTTGTCTTTCGCCATCAGATAAATTTTTACCATTTGCATCTAACTTTGTATTGTAACCTTTATCAAAGTTTAAAATCCAATTATGTACATTTAATTCTTTACATATTTTAATTACATCTTCATCTGTAATATTTGGCATTCCATATTTTAAATTTTTCATAATACTTGTACTAAACAAGTAATTTTCTTGTTGCATTATAGATACTTGTTTTCTTAAACAGTTTAATTTTATATTTCTAATATCTATTCCATCTATGAAAATATTGCCACTATTAATATCATAAAATCTGCCTATTAAATTAGTAATAGTAGTTTTGCCGCTTCCTGTTAATCCAACAATTGCAATATTTTCTTTAGGATTAATCTTAAATGATAAATTATCTAATATGTTATTATTTTCTATATAAGAAAAGCTAACATTTTTAAATTCTATTTTTCCATTTATATTAATACTTATTGCATTTTCTCTATCCTTTATATCAATTGGTTCATCAATAGTTTCAAATATTCTTTCTAAATATGTCATTGAATTAATAAATTCATCAAAAGTACTAAATAATTCTTCTATTGGTGTCCAAAACTTAGTTGAATAGTTTCCCATTGCAATAATAGTTCCTATTGACGTTTCTGGATATAAGAACATTGCTCCAATAAAATATATGGCTGCATATACAAAATGTGATATTGTTTGAACACTACACCATCCAATATTACCAATTTTAATGTAATCACAACTTGCCTTTTTCCAGCTATCACTTAAGCTATTAAACACCATTTCATTCTTTTCTTCTCTGCAAAAAGCTTGTGTTGTTTCCATTCCTCTTAACGTTTCTAGTAAGTACGCATTAAGATTAGCATTTTTATTATTTATTAATAATTTATGTCTTCGTTTTATTCTAACTGTAAAGCTAAATATTGTAGAAAGAATTATAATACCTGCTATTACAATTAATGTTAATTTAACATTTGTTGCAAACATAAATATTAAAACAATTAGCATATTAAAAAAATTTAAAATAGTTTTAACTAGTTTATCTGTAATTAATGTTGATACATCTTTTGCATATTCTGTTAGTCTAACTAATATTTTTCCATGTGGTCTTGTATCATAATATCTAAATGATAAAAATTGTATATGTGCAAATAAATCATTTTTTATATCTTCTACAATGTTTTGATTAATTTGTGCTAAAATATAAGAATACTTTTTGGTTAAAAACACCGTTAATAATACTAAAATAGTAGCTATAAAAGCTATATACCATAATTTATATAAATTATTTGAAGGAATAATATTATCAATTACATATTGTAGAATTTTAGTAATAAATAAATTTGATATTATTGCTATTAAATTTAGTAAAAATACAAGCATCAACTTTGATTTATATCTTTTAACATATATTAAGCCTCTTTTATAGTTAGAAAAACTAAAATTAGTATCTTTTTCATCTACGTCATATTTATTTACTTTCATACAAGTTCCCCCACTGTATTTGCTTGAATATTAAATAAGTCTCTATAAAAGCCATTATTATTTAATAGCTCTATATGATTACCTTTTTCTACTATCTCTCCATTTTTTATAACATATATCATGTCTGCATTTTTTACTGAAAGAATCTTTTGAGCAATAATTATTTTTGTGCATCCATATTCTAAATTATTAATATTATTTGTTACTTCCAGTTCAGTTTCAAAGTCTAAAGATGATGTTATATCATCTAATATTAATATACTTGGTTTTTTGGCAATTGCTCTTGCTAATGCAAGTCTTTGTTTTTCTCCTCCAGATAAACTTACTCCATTCTCACCAATAACAGTATTTATTCCATCTGGTAAATCAAATACATAATTTGCTTTTGCAATTTTCAAAAAGTATTTAATATCATCGCTTGATAAATTTTCATTTCCAAAAGATACGTTATTACTAATGGTATCTGAAAAAAGAAATGGCGTTTGAGAAACATATCCAATATTTTTCCTTAATGTTTCTATTGTATAATCTTTAATAGATCTATTATCTATTTTAATTTCACCATTTGAAGTTTCTAATAATCTTAAAATTAGCTTTCCTATAGTAGATTTGCCACTTCCAATTTCTCCAATAAAAGCATATGTTTTATTAGGTTCTATAGTTAAATTAATGTCTTTAATTATTTTCCTATTATCAATATCTAGTTCAACATTTTCAAAACATATACTATTCCAATTTTCAAGCTTAATATTTCCATTATCTTTTATTTTTGGCTCAGTTTCTAATAAAGTTTTCATTTTCTTTACTGCTACTTTAAATTGTTGCCATTCATTTATAAATCCACTCATTTCTACAAAAGGTCTTTTTATTGTAGTTATAAATGAATTTATTATTATGAAATTTCCAATACTTATATAGCCCTTTATAACAAATATTGCACCAAAAAAAACTAATAATAGTTCCATAGCATAAGAAAGAGATGTTATTTTTGTATTATAATCAATATTTAATTTTTGTATATTAATATTTATGTTTTTTAAGCTTTTATTTTTTTCCTTAAATTCTTTAATTTCATCTTCTTCAGCTCCAAAAGTTTTTACTAATCTATTACCTTCAATATTCTCCTGTATATAACTATTTAATTTTGATAAGTTTTCTCTTTCTATACTATATAGTTCATTAGAATTATTTATATATTTATTTGAAATAACAGCAATAAATAGTGCTGGAATTAAAATAATAAATGTTAAAATTGGATTTATATATAAACAATATAGTGTTGATAAAATACTGCTAACTAACATACTCATTGACTGTTTTATTACATAACACACATTATGATGAATTGTATGTACATCAGTTGTTAAAATAGTACTTAATTCTCCTATGGATTTTTCTTTATAAAATGATTGGTCTAATTCATTTAATTTTTTATAACAACTTTTCTTTAATTTGTTTGCAAGATTAAATCTAACTGTATCAATTAATAATATTCCATAATAGCTAATCATTCTTCCAGTAAAAAACATTGTAACAGATATTATAAACATAATAGGGATTTTTGAAAAATTATTTTGATATAATCCTATATCTATTATATTTCCAACTAATATAGTTGGTAAAATTTTTGAAGTTGATGCACCTAATACTATTATAAGGTTAGATATCCAATATCTAAAATTGTATTCCTTTATAAATTTTAATACCCATTTCATTTATGTTTTATATCTCCATTTTTCTAAATACTTTTATTATCGTTAGTAATTTTAACATAAAAAAATATTTATGGCAATTTCAATTTATATATAATTTATTTTTTCTAGTTATAATATTTAAATGTTCTTTATTTTAAGTATTAAAATATTTAATTTAACATATAAAAATAGCAAGTTCCTACATTGCTTGTAAGCCTTGCTATTTATATATTTTACTTAAATTAATTAAGCAATAATTTCTGATACAACACCGCTACCTACTGTACGTCCACCTTCACGAATAGCGAATCTTAATCCGTTTTCGATAGCAATTGGAGTAATAAGTTCGATTGTCATATCTACGTTATCACCTGGCATAACCATTTCTGTACCAGCTTGTAATTCAATAACACCTGTAACGTCTGTTGTTCTAAAATAGAATTGTGGTCTATAACCATTGAAGAATGGTGTATGACGTCCACCTTCTTCTTTTGTTAGAACGTATACTTGTGCTTTGAATTTTGTATGTGGATGAATTGATCCTGGTTTTGCTAATACTTGACCACGTTCAACTTCGTTTCTTTGTGTTCCTCTTAATAGAACACCAATGTTATCTCCTGCTTCAGCTTGGTCTAATGTTTTTCTAAACATTTCTACACCAGTAACAACTGTTTTGCTAGGTTCCTTTGAAAGACCTACGATTTCAACTTCGTCTTGTAGTTTAACAACACCTCTTTCAACTCTACCAGTAACAACTGTACCTCTACCACTGATTGTCATAACGTCTTCAATTGGCATTAAGAATGGTTGGTCTGTTGGTCTATCTGGTGTTGGAATGTAGTTATCAACTGCATCTAATAATTCTTTAATTGGAGCATATACTGGATCGTTAGGATCTTGAGATGTGCTCTCTAATACTTTTAATGAAGAACCTTTAATAATTGGAATTTCATCTCCAGGGAAATCATAACTTGTAAGTAAGTCTCTAACTTCCATTTCAACTAATTCTAATAATTCTGGATCATCAACCATATCGCATTTATTTAAGTAAACTACGATATATTTAACACCTACTTGTCTTGCTAATAAGATGTGCTCTCTTGTTTGAGGCATTGGTCCATCTGCTGCAGATACAACTAATATTGTACCATCCATTTGAGCTGCACCAGTAATCATGTTCTTTACGTAGTCTGCGTGGCCTGGGCAGTCAACATGTGCGTAGTGTCTTTTTTCTGTTTCATATTCTACGTGAGCTGTGTTAATTGTGATTCCTCTTGCTTTTTCTTCTGGAGCACTATCGATTTGATCGTATGCTTCATATTGAGCTTTTCCTAGTAATGCTAGGTATTTTGTAATAGCTGCTGTTGTTGTTGTTTTACCATGGTCAACGTGTCCGATTGTACCAATGTTAACGTGTGGCTTTGTTCTTTCAAATTTTGCTTTAGCCATTTTTAAATTCCTCCTTGTTTTTAAGTTAGCTTTTAGATGAATTAAGCTTTTTAACTCATACTATTGCTACTTGTATTTATTTTTTAATATTAAAATCTAGTTTATTAGTACTTGTATTCTATAATATTTTTACTATAAAATCAAGTATTTTTATAAATTAATCTTGCTTTTTAGCTCTTGATGCAACAATTGTATCAAATACTGATTTTGGAACTTCTTCATAATGGCTTGGTTCCATTGAATAAGTACCTCTACCTTGTGTTTTTGAACGTAAATCTGTTGCATAACCAAACATTTCTGATAATGGAATAAATGCACGAATAACTTGATTTCCTTGTATTGATTCCATTCCTTCCATTTTACCACGTCTAGAGTTAACGTCTCCAATAACATCTCCCATGTATTCTTCTGGAACTGTTATTTCAACTCTCATAATTGGTTCTAGAATAACTGATTTTGCTTGTTTACAACCTTCTTTGAAAGCCATAGAACCAGCAATTTTGAATGCCATTTCTGAAGAGTCAACTTCATGGTAAGAACCATCTACTAATGTAGCTTTAAAGTCTATAACAGGGTAACCTGCTAATATACCACTTTGAGCTGCTTCTCTAACGCCATCTTCAATTGGTTTAATGTATTCTTTTGGAACAACACCACCAACGATTTTGCTTTCAAATTCAATTCCTTTACCTGCCTCTAATGGTTCCATTTCTAGCCATACATCACCGTATTGACCACGACCACCAGATTGACGAATAAATTTACCTTGAACTTTAACTTTATTTCTTATTGTTTCTTTGTAAGAAACTTGTGGTTTACCTACGTTACATTCTACTTTAAATTCTCTTTTTAGACGATCTACTATAATGTCTAGGTGTAACTCACCCATACCAGCAATAATAGTTTGACCAGATTCTTGATCTGTCCATGTTTTGAATGTTGGGTCTTCTTCTGCAAGTTTGCTAAGTGCAATACCCATTTTTTCACTATTAGCTTTATCTTTTGGCTCAATAGCTATATCAATAACAGGCTCAGGGAATTCCATTGATTCTAGAATAACTGGGTGCGCTGGATCACAAAGTGTATCTCCTGTAGATACTTCTTTTAGTCCAACTGCTGCTGCAATATCTCCAGCATATACTTTATCTATATCTTGTCTGTGATTTGCATGCATTAATAATATTCTTCCCATTCTATCTTTTTTATCTTTATTTGTATTTAAAATTGTAGATCCTGCTTCTAGTGTACCAGAATATACTCTAAAGAAGCAAAGTTTTCCAACAAATGGGTCTGTTGCAATTTTAAATGCTAAAGCTGAGAATGGTTCATTATCATCAGTTTTTCTTTCTACTTCATTTCCATTTTCATCTACACCTTTGATATGTGGAATATCAATTGGTGAAGGCATATAATCTACAACTGCATTTAGTAATTCTTGTACACCTTTGTTCTTATAAGAAGAACCACAGCATACAGGAACTATTTTATTAGCAATTGTTCCAATTCTAATACCTTTTTTAATTTCTTCTTCAGATAGTTCTTCGCCATCTAAATATTTCATCATTAATTCATCATCTTGTTCTGCAGCAGCTTCTACTAATTTTGCTCTGTATTCTTCTGCTTCAGCTTTTAAATCTTCTGGTATATCACATTCTTCGATTTCTTTTCCTAAATCGTCTTTGTGAATAAATGCTCTCATTTTAACTAAATCTACAATACCTTGAAAGCTTTCTTCCTTGCCTATTGGTAATTCAATTGGAATTGCGTTTGCTTTTAAACGATTACGTAATTGTTCAACACAAAGCATAAAATCAGCACCTGTAGTGTCCATTTTGTTTACATATACCATTCTTGGTACCATGTATTTATCTGCTTGTCTCCAAACTGTTTCTGTTTGTGGTTGAACTCCACCTTTTGCTGCTAAAATTGTAACTGCACCATCAAGTACTTTTAAAGATCTTTGTACTTCAACTGTAAAGTCTACGTGTCCTGGTGTATCTATTATATTAATACGATTTCCTAGCCATTGGCAAGTAGTTGCAGCTGATGTAATTGTAATACCTCTTTCTTGTTCTTGTACCATCCAGTCCATAGTAGCTTCACCTTCGTGAACTTCTCCTATTTTGTGGGTTTTACCTGTATAGAAAAGTATTCTTTCTGTTGTTGTAGTTTTTCCTGCATCTATGTGGGCAACTATTCCTATATTTCTTGTTTTTTCTAAAGGAAACTCTCTTCCAGCCACTATTTTATCCTCCTTATATTCATTTTTTAAGTTTCTAACGTGGACATATTTTCTTATAAGCTAGACATAGATGTTAAAATATGTCCCCGCCGGGCTTTTTTTCATTAAAATTTTAGAATTTGTAATGAGCAAAAGCACGGTTTGCTTCAGCCATTTTATGCATATCTTCTTTTTTCTTAAATGCTCCACCATTTCCTGCTATAGCTTCTATGATTTCATTGGCTAATTTTTCAGCCATTGTTTTTTCATTTCTTTTTCTAGCATAAGTAACAAGCCATCTTAGACCTAAAGTTTGTCTTCTTTCTGGTCTAATTTCAATTGGAACTTGATATGTTGCACCACCAATTCTTCTTGCTTTTACTTCAAGAACTGGCATTACATTTTCAAGTGCTGCTTGGAAAACTTCTAGTGGATCTTTTTGCTCTTTTTCTTTAATGATGTCAAATGCATCATATACTATTCCTTGAGCAACTGTTTTTTTACCATCTAACATAACATTGTTTATTAATTTTGTTACAACTTTGCTATTATATATTGGATCTGGTAAAACTTCTCTTTTTGCAATATATCCTTTTCTTGGCACTATTCTTCCCTCCTTTTAATAATTTCATACTATAAAATATGAACTTGGTACTCTGAAAAACTTTTTGTTTTTCCGTATAGTGCTATATAATCTATTATA
The DNA here is from genome assembly GCA_947625825.1 of uncultured Clostridia bacterium. GTDB lineage: Bacteria > Bacillota > Clostridia > TANB77 > CAG-508 > CAG-273. Next base: position 34,266 of record CANQPV010000002.1, read on the forward strand.
AATTTAAGTACCTTAAATTAGTAAGTAATATAGCACTGCTTTAATTTCTGAATTTTAATCAAAAGCGAGTATTGCTAGGAAAGCAAACAAAAAATTTTGAAATTATACGCTTTGTATATTGAAAAATTTTTTGTGTAGCTTGACAACGCAAGACGAAGCTTTTCATTAAAATTTTATTTTTTTGGTTTTTTTGCTCCATATTTAGAACGACCTTGCATTCTGTCTTTAACACCTGCTGTATCTAATGTTCCTCTAATAATGTGGTATCTAACACCTGGAAGGTCTTTTACTCTTCCGCCCCTAATTAAAACAACACTGTGCTCTTGTAAGTTGTGTCCAATACCTGGAATATATGAAGTTACTTCATATCCATTAGATAATCTTACTCTGGCTACTTTTCTTAAAGCTGAGTTTGGTTTTTTAGGTGTTACAGTTTTTACAACAGTACATACACCTCTTTTTTGTGGTGATCTTCTGTTAGTAACTCTTTTATTCATAGAGTTATAACCATGTTGTAATGCTGGTGCTTTTGATTTATCGCTAGAGCTTTTTCTTCCTTTTCTTACTAATTGGTTGATTGTTGGCACTTAAATTTCACCTCTTTTCTTGTAATAAATTTGTAATATAAATGTTAATTGCATGAATTAACCGCTAGGGAAATACGATATTTACGTATTTTACACTAGCGGTTAATATTTTATCATTTTTATTAACAAAAGTCAAGATAAATTGATAAGTTTGTTTGGATATTATTTTTCTTCTTCATCATGCACTGTTGGTATATATACTAGTTCTTCATCATGATTTAAATCTGTTTCAGGTTCTTGATGTTCTAATAATTGCCTATCTATTCTTTGACTTAACCTAAATGCTTCGGTTCTACTAAGGCCCATAACTTTAGGGTTTTCTATATATGTTCTAACTTCTTCTTCAGATATTCCATAAGCTTTTGCAAATTCTGAAATACTAAAGTTTGGATCTTGTACACCTGATCTTAATGATTCAACAAGATTATCATGTACTACATCACTATGTAATTCTTCTTCCATTTTCATTTGACTATATTTATCATTTCTTATAGTTGTATTTCTTTCAATTTCTCCTGAAGTTAATTTCAAAGTTTTAATTTTTCTCCATAATCTGCTAAATAAGCTTGGTGATTTTTCATAAAAAACTCGTCCTAATTTAGAGTTTGATTTAGCTATTTTTTGAATATATCTTGTTATGCCTCTATTCTCTTTTGAAATTCCATTTAAATTATCGAAATAATAAGCTATATTTAAATCTACTTTTGATTCATCTTTTATAGGATTTGTACTTAATAAATTTATATATTGCTCAATGCTATTAGTTCCATATTTAGCATCAACTTTCTCTAATATACTTGCTATATTTTGATCATAATATTTGCCTGGATTATCTATTTGTCTTAATAATATTTTGGATTCTCTCGGCTTCATTGTTTTAATATTATTCCATCCACTAATTTTATAAATTTCTACTTTCATATCATCAGTCATAATTTGTGCTTCGTAAGTTGGCTCTCCATTTTTTATGTAAAATATCACTCCATCTACAAAATTCCTTCTTTGTAAATTATTGCTTTGAGATTTAGTATTTTTTTCTTGTGGACTTGTGGCTGGCTTTGGTGACATTACTTGTGTTGTTTTATTAGTAGGTTTTGTTTCTACTTTTGTAGCAGGTGTTTTAGAAGTAGTTGTTTGTGTAGGTTTTACAGTTACTACTTGAGGCGGTGTTTGTGGCTGTTTTTTATTAAAAATAGCTTGTATTTTTTTAAATGTTTCGTCATCTAATTCTGTTTCACCTTGTCCTGCTTCATCTCGTTCTACTTTATCTTGTTCATCATTATAGGCTTTTATTTCCTCTTGTGTTCTTTCCTGTGTTAATTCTTCATTAATCTTTTCCATTTCATTATGAACTATCCAGCTACTATCTTCTTCTATTGTTCTTTGTCTAGCAGCTTGTTCATCTTTTTTTCTGTACTCTGCCCACATTTCATCTTCTTGAGCAGATATTTCCTCTTCCTGTTTTTCTTTTTCTTTAGTATCTAATTCTTTTAAGTAAGTATCTAAAGTGTTAGCGTCTTCTTGTAGTTCTGCTAATTGTTTTTCTAATTCATTTATTTTTTTATTTACTAATCTTGCTTTTAAGAAGTATGCAGTAGCTTTTTCGCTTGCATCTTTATATGTCTTATCCTCTAAATGTTCAATTCCAGAAATTGCCCTATAAGATTTATGAGCTTTCATGTTTTCGGTATATTTAGCTTTTTGCTCTTTAATTTCTGCTTGTTTTGCTTGCATTTGCTTACTAACTTCTTCTTGTTTTGCTTGTAACTCTAAAGTATAATTAGCTTTTTCTGCTTCTTGTTTTTGCTTTAATTTATCTTTTAAAGCTTCTTCACTTAGTCCATCAAGTTCTTCTTGTAATTTTGATTTTTCATCACGCATTAATCTTATTTCTTTTCCTTTTTCTCTTGCTTGTTTTATATAGTTTAATGCAGCTGAGTTTATTACTTTGTATACTTTTTCATCTAATAGTTTTGGTCCCCTAGAAATTGATCTGTGCATTTCGTAACCTTTTAATTGTTCTTCTCTTTCACTTTCTAAACCTTTAATATCTTCGTTTTTTTGCTCTATTTGTTTTCTTAGTTCTTCTCTTTTAGGTTTTAAATCTAAAATAAACTCTATTCTTGCTGCTTCTAGTCTTTGCTCTAGTTGTTTTCTTAGTTCTTCAATATTTATATTACTCATAATTTCCCCCTATTTTTTCCAATATATGTTTATTATAGCACATATTTCATATTTTTGCAACACATTATGTAATCTTTGTGTTTATAAAACCACTTATTCATTTTTATTTTACTATATATTAATGTTTCTGTGTTAATTGTAACTAAAACTTAATATAATTGTTATTGTTTTGTAATATTTGTTCTAAATCTTTTATTGCTCTATCTGCTAATTTTGTATATCTTAGTTTTTTATCTTTTATTTTTTCTGGTAATTCTGGTAAAATACCAAAATTAGCATTCATTGGTTCAAACTCTTTATTTTCAGTAGAAATATACTTAGCTAAAGCTCCTATCATAGTAGTTTCTGGAAATACAATTTTATTTTTTATCTGCTTTTTCACTGAATTTAATTTTTTATTATTTATTTTTCTATTTTTATTTAACTCATTAAATTGTTCTGCTGCATTTAAAGCAGATACTAGTCCTGAAGAAATAGATTCAACATAACCTTCCACACCAGTTATTTGTCCTGCAAAATAAATATTTGGATTGCTTTTCATTTGATATGTATTATTTAATAATTTTGTAGAATCTATATATGTATTTCTATGCATTACTCCATATTTTACAAAATTTGCATTTTTTAAACCTGGTATCATTTGAAATACTCTCTTTTGTTCTTCAAATTTTAAATTTGTTTGAAATCCAACCATATTAAAAAGATTGCCCATGCTGTTGTCTTGCCTTAGTTGAACTACCGCATATGGTCTTACTCCAGTTCTTTTATCTGTAAAGCCTACTGGTTTTAATGGTCCAAATCTTAATGTATCTACACCTCTTTTAGCCATAATTTCAATTGGCATACATCCTTCAAAAATTTCTTGCTTTTCAAATTCATGTAAAGTAACTACCTGTGCATTTACAAGCTCTGTAAAAAAAGCCTCATATTCTTCTTTATTCATTGGAAGGTTTATATAGCCTTCTTCTAAAATATTTTTTATTCTTTTTTGCCAATCTTCTATATTTTCTTCTTTTTGCCTTTCTTGATCATATCGATTTCCCCAAAAGGCAATGCTCATATCTATTGAATCTTTTTCTATAATTGGAGCTGCTGCATCAAAAAAATGTAATTTATTTTCTCCTGTTAAATTAGTTATTTCTTTTGATAAATTATCTGATGTAAGCGGTCCTGTAGCAATTATTACAATTCCATTTTGTATCATTTCTTTAAAATCACTTGTAGTTTCTTCTTCTATTACAATGTCTCCAATACTGTTTACATACTGAATTCCAACTTCTTTTCGTATTATTTCTATGTTTTCCATTTTTTCTAATTCTTGAGTTACTTTTTTAGAAAATTCTTCTCTATCCACAGCTAAAGCCTGACCTGCTGGCACACTTGTCTCGTCTGCAACACGAATTAATAAAGAATCTAACTTCCTTAATTCTTCTTTTAATAATCCACAAGCATTTGTATGCAGGTTTGATTTTAAAGAATTACTACAAACAATTTCTGCTAAATTAGAATTGCTATGTGCTGGTGAATATTTAACTGGCTTCATTTCATATAGCTTTACTTTTATTCCTCTTTTTGCAATTTGATATGCAGCTTCTGAGCCAGCTAAGCCCCCACCAATTACTACTATATAATCTTTCATTTTAAAATTCATTCCCCTTTTGTTCTATTTGAAAAACACAATATTTATGCTTGAAAAGTACTATTTTTCGCAGTTTTGAAAGGTCCCGTTCTGGCTTTTCTTCTTTGAACTTGCTTGCCTAGCAACGTGCATTTGAAAAACAAGAAAAATAGTACTTTTCAGGAAATTAGTTATAGTTTTCAATTTTGTTTTTCAAGTTTTCTTGCACTTTTAGCCAAATAATTCCATAATATCTTCTTTTGATAATTGGCTAATAAATGTACTTTGAGTTGATAACATATTATTAATAAGCTTTGCCTTTTTTTGCTGAAGTTCATAAATTTTTTCTTCTATAGAATTTTTTGTAATTAGTTTATATACTTGTACATTATTTTTTTGGCCTATTCTGTAAGTTCTATCTGTTGCTTGGTTTTCAGCGGATAAATTCCACCATGGGTCATAGTGTATTACCATATCTGCACCTGTTAAATTTAAACCTGTTCCACCTGCTTTTAAAGATATTAAAAATACTTTTATATTTTCATCTTCGTTAAATTTATCTACCAAATTTATTCTATCTGCAACTTTTGTTTGACCTGTTAATTTTAAATACGGTATACCTTTACTTTTTATTTCTTTTTCTATCATTTCGAACATTGATGTATAGCCTGAAAATAGCAATATTTTATGGCCACTTGCTATTGCATCTTCCATAACTTCTATGCATTGAGTTAATTTGCTACTTTCTCCGTTATAATCTTGCAAAAATAGGCTTGGATGGCAGCATATTTGTCTTAATCTCATAAGTAATGCTAGAATTTTAATTTGGCTATTTTCAAAGCCATTTAGTTTAATTTCTTCTGCAACTTCTTTTTTGGCTCTTGCTAAATATGATAAATATATTTTTTGCTGTTCATCTTGCATTTCATTGTATAATACTGTAACTGTTTTATCTGGAAGCTCCGTTAGTACTTCCTTTTTAACTCTTCGTAAAATAAATGGTTCTATCATTCGTTTTAATTGGTTCATTCTATACTGATTATTATCTTTTACTATAGGTGTTTCATACAGTTCTTTAAATTTACGATATTTAAATAAATATCCTGGCATAATATAATCAAATATTGACCATAATTCTGAAAGCGAATTTTCAATAGGGGTTCCGGTTGATGCAAATCTTACCTCTGATGAAATTTGCTTAATTGCTTTAGCATTTTGTGTATTGTTATTTTTAATGTATTGTGCTTCATCTGCTATCATATATTTAAATTGATAAGATTTTTGAGTATAAAAATCAATATCTCTTTTTAATGAATCATATGAAGTAATTACTAAATTATAGTTTTCAATTTTTGATATCTTCTTTTCTCTATCTAAAGCGCTACCACTAATAACACAGGCTTTTAAACTAGGTGTAAATTTTGTACATTCTCCTAACCAGTTTAATGTAAGAGAACTTGGGCATACTACCAAAGATGGCTTTGCATTTTTTCCATTTTCGTTCACATATGATAAAACAACGGCTAGTAATTGAAGGGTTTTTCCGTAATCCCATATCGTCTGCTAAAATTCCACCAAACTCATATTCATCTAACAACTTTAGCCATTTATATCCCACTTTTTGATATAGCCTCATTTGTGCATTTAAATTCTCCGGTATTAATATATCTGCAGTATTTCGGTTTTCTTTTAACCTTTCTACTATTGTTTGATAAGTTTCATCTGCTTTAACTTCAACATTTTTTAAACTTTTAAGCATTTTTTCTAGATATAAACTTCTATAACTTGGCATACTAATAAAGCCATTTTTAAAATCATTATAGTCTATATCTAAATTATAAGTTAGTTCTTCTAAAAATTGTATATTTTCATTTTCTTCTAGCTTTATATAGCTTCCATCTTTTAACCTATGAAATTTTTTCTTTAATCTATATTTTTGTAATATTTGGTTTAAGTCTGATAAATCTATTCCAATTTGAGATAAATCTATTTCTAATAAATGGTTTTCTACTTTTATTCCAATAGATTTCATTTGAAAAGTATGAATTTGTTTTTTCTTAAAAGCATCTGTTGCAAGAATTTCATATTTCCTCATATAGCTTTCTATTTCTTCTGATAAAAATGAAAAAATTCTTTCTTCATCTGCTAAAACAAGCCTTGCTTTTGCTTTATCTAATAAAAAGCCAGTTTGTATAAAATTATTTAATGCTTCGTTTTCTAATGCAATATTTCTTGCAAAATTTGTGCTAGACTTTATAAATGGATTTATTTCTTGATTTTCATAGCAAAATTTAACTTCTGCTGTTATATTGCCATGTATGTCATAGTCTAAATACATTTTTACTCCTAATTTTTTTGGAATACACTTTTCTTTTATGCTATTTGAAAGTGATTCAAATTTTATTTTGTTTTCCATTTTAGGAGCAATTATTGCAAAAAAGCTAGTTAGTTCTAACTCATCCATAATAATTTCATTTGTATAATTTTTTCGTAATATTTCTAATAATTTTAAAGTAGTTTCTTGAAACTCAGCCGTGCAACGATAAATGGTATTTGGAAATAATATATACATATATTCTTTTCCTTGCAAAATATCATATGAAAATACATCTATGTTACAATTAAGTTTAAATTTATTTTCTATTTGATTAATTTCAAATAATATTTCTGGCTCTTCTTTAGAAAAGTAAATTGTTTTTTCTTTATCTGCTTTTTGAAATAGCACTTCTTTTCCTTGCAGGCTATTAAATAAGTCATCTAAACCAGTGTTAGATATTAAAATGCTATCTGGCACAAAATTTTTAGAGTAATAGTTATATTCATTTGTTACTTCATTTTGATATTTCATAATTTCTGCATATTTTAGTAAAAATTTAAGTATAGAAATAGAATCTTCTGAAAAGGACTCTTCTTGGTGAAATAGATTTAACTTATTTCCATATTTATATGTTTCTTTATTTAACATTTTTTCATAAAACTCTGGTAAATTTTTTATTTTATAAAGTTGTTTATCTCCAATTTTAAATTCTATTTTTAATTGTTTTGTAAACTCATTATAAAAAATTTTAGGAATAATTTGAACATTTTGAGCATACTCTTCTTTGCTTTCTTCTGTTTTTGTTTCATTTTTTTGTGAACTAACAAAAGTATTTAATAATTGCTTAAATACCCTATGATTTTCTTTTTCTCTAATTTCATTTTGGTCTTCCAACATGTTCTTTCCTCCAGATTTTTTTCTTAAGTAAAAATTATATCATAGAAATTTTAGTTTTGCAATGGTAAGAAAAAGCGAAATTTTATTTTATGCATACAAAAAAATTCTTGCAAAAGCAAGAATTTTTTTGTGTGGTGATTACCACCTTGCAACCTTTACCTTGAAGTCCTTGCCATTTTCAGAGTGAACAAGGATGGTATCGTTGTTCTGCGTTTGCACTGCAAAAACAACAATGCTGTCTCCAACCGGCGGGAGCATGGTAATCCATTCAGGATGTACGTACTGCCCCGTTTCCTTTTTTATAAACCACCGGATCTGTTCTGCCAAGGGTTTAAGTTTTTCAGGATATGTGGCTGCCATTTGTTTTTCCTCCTATAATTTATATTGTAAAAATAGTTTTGCCCTCTAAAAGAGGAATTTTTATACATACCATATTAGGTATTAACATAATTATACTACATTTTACATAAAAAAGCAAATATGAGACATTTTTTATTTTAATATGCCTCATATTTATATTTATTTTTTTGTTTTTTTACTTTTAGTGGTTGATTTTTTTGTTGTAGATCTTTTTCTTGTAGATTTTCTCTTTGTAGTTTTCTTTTCATTTTCTACTTGCTCTTTAGACCATGTTTCTCCTACTTTTGGTGCATTCCATGAAATATATTCACAAGATTTTGGATTGTTTTCACAAATATAGTATTTTTTACCTCTTTTTGTTTTTCTAACTTGTACTGTGCCACCACATACAGGGCAAGGCACATTAACTGTTTCAACTATTGGTTTTGCATTTTTGCATTCTGGGTACCCTGGGCAAGCTAAAAACTTTCCATATCTACCATATTTATATACCATCATTCTTCCACATTTTTCACATTTTACATCTGATACTTCATCTACTAGCTTAACATGCTCTAATTCTTTTTCTACTTTTTCTACTTCTTTTTCAAAAGGACCATAAAATGTACGAATGGTTTGTTTCCAATTTTGTTTTCCTTCTGCTATTTCATCAAATTCTTCTTCTATTTTTGCAGTAAATTCTACATTTATAATATCTTTAAAGTTTTCTACTAATAGACTATTTACAATTTTTCCTAGTTCTGTTGGAACTAATTGTTTTTGTTCCTTTTGTATATATCTTCTTTCTAAAATAGTTGTAATAGTTGGAGAATATGTACTTGGTCTTCCTATTCCTTTTTCTTCTAAAGCTTTTACTAGGCTTGCTTCGGTATATCTTGCAGGTGGCTCTGTAAAGCTTTGTTTTGGCTCTAACTTTTTCTTTTTTAATTTTTCACCTACTGTTAATTCTGGAATAGAATTTTCTTTATCATCTTCTTTTTCGTTATCTAATGTTTCTACATATAATGTCATGAATCCTTTAAATTTTAATGTTTGGCCAGTTGCTCTAAAGTTATAATCTTCTACTTCTATTTCTGCTGTAATAGTATCATAAATTGCTTGTGCCATTTGGCTTGCAATGAATCTATTATATATTAAGCGATATAATTTATATTGATCTAATGTTAAATAATTTTTTATATCATCTGGAACTAAGTCTATATATGTTGGTCTTATAGCTTCATGCGCATCTTGTGCATTTTGTTTTGTTTTATAATAGCGATTTTCATAATATTTTGCACCATAAGTTTTAGTAATATATTGTTTTGCAGAAGCTCTTGCTTCTTCTGAAATTCTTGTTGAGTCTGTTCTCATGTATGTAATTAAACCTACAGTTCCATGTTCACCTACTGAAACACCTTCATAAAGGCCTTGCGCAACAGACATTGTTTTCTTTAATGTAAAGCCTAATTTTCTAGATGCTTCTTGTTGCATTGTACTTGTTGTAAATGGTGGTGCAGGTGTTCTTTTCTTTTCACCTGTTTTTACACTTGTTACAGTATATGTTCCATTTTCAATTTCATTTAAGATTTTATCTACTTCTTCTTTAGTATGAAGCTCTTGCTTTTTACCTTTTTTTCCATAAAATGTAGCTAAAAAGTCTTTTTTAGAACTTGGCTCTGTAAGAGTAGCATAAATATTCCAATATTCTTCTGGAATAAAATGCTCTATTTCTTCTTCTCTATCTACTATTAATTTAACTGCAACAGATTGAACTCTACCTGCAGATAATCCTCTTTTTACTTTTTTCCATAATACTGGGCTTATTTTATAACCAACAATTCTATCTAATACTCTTCTTGCTTGTTGTGCATCTGTTAAATTCATGTCTATTTTTCTTGGCTTTTGAATAGATTCTTTTACTGTTTCTTTTGTGATTTCATTAAATGTAACTCTGCAATTACTATCTATTGGTATTTCTAAAATATGCGCTAAATGCCAAGCTATTGCTTCTCCCTCGCGGTCAGGGTCGGTTGCTAGGTATACTTGTTTTGCGTTTATGGCTTCTTTTTTTAGTTTTTTAATTAAGTCTCCCTTTCCACGAATATTAATATATTCTGGCTCAAAGTCCTTTTCTATGTTTATTCCCATTTTAGACTTTGGTAAATCTCTAATATGTCCCATTGATGCTACCACTTTTGTGTTTCCACCTAAAAATTTTTTTATTGTGTTTGCTTTTGCTGGGGATTCTACAATAATTAACTTATCTGCCATTACTTCCTCCTTTATTTGAAAGTATATTTTTTAAGTTTTCTTATAGATAAGGTTATTAGTGTTAAAAAAATTTCAGTACTTATTTATACACTACTTATTACTAATAATTTTTCTAGTATGAATCATATAGTATGATAGCTTACTTTTTTATATTTTGCAAGTATTTTTTAGTATATGTTTAAGAATAAAACTGCTAACATATTAGTTTAATTAATATATTAGCAGTTTTAATATTACTAAAAATATAAGATATAAAATAATTTTGATTTTTATAATGCCATGTCTTCTAATACGTATTTTAAATCAATTGGCGTTACTTTGTTTCTTAATAAAATACTTAATAATTTTTCTACTTCTGATTTTTGCTTAAATATGTTATTAAATTCTTGCTTTTCTTCATTTTTTTCGTTACTTCCAATTTCTGTTTTTATAACTCCTACACCATAGTGCTTTTCATTTTTGCTAAACATACCATATATTGTTTTATAATATTTTAGCATAATTGTACGAGTACCATCATCATTTTCTTCATGGATTTTAGTTTTTCCATAAATTTTCGTATGGTTAAGCATAATTTGTATTTCTCCCCTTTCTCTTTAGCATGTGCTTAATTATAGCAAAGCATTTTATAAAGAGCAAGAAAAATCGTATGCCAAAATTCGACATTTTATAACATTTATTTCTATTATTTAATTATCTACTTATTTAATTGCTTTTTTATTTCTTTATAGATTCTTTCTTCTACATTTGGTATTGAAATTTTATTTGCATTTTCTCCCATTTTTATTAATTGCTGTTTATTTTTTACTAGTTCTTCTATTTGCTTATTTAATATTTCTGAGTTTAAATCTTTATCTAATATAATTTTTGCTGCACCTACTTTTTCTAATACTTTTGCATTATATTCTTGGTGATTTTCTGTTGCGAATGGAAATGGAATAAATATTGCTGGTTTTCCTACATTTGCAATCTCTGTAATTGTCATTGCGCCACTTCTACAAACTACTAAATCTATTATATTCATCATTTCTTCCATATTGTATATATATGGTACTATTTTAACATCTGGAATAGAATCTATTTGCAAATTAAAATTTTTATATAAATTAGATTTTATTTCTTCATATTGTGCAGGTCCTGCTGCCCACATTATTTGATAACTTTTATTTTTTTTACCTGATATTATTTCTATTAAGCTTTGATTAATACTTTGAGCACCTTGGCTTCCGCCGAAAAATAGTACAACTGGTTTATTTGGATCTAAAAAGTTTTGTTTTAGTAATTCTTGCTTTTTACTACTTGATATTGTTAATTTCTTTACTTTAGTTGGAGTTCCTGTTACAGATATGTTTTTTGCTTTTGGAAGCCTCTTTTTAGCAGCTTCAAATCCTAGTAAAATTTCATTTGCCTTATTAGATAACATTTTTATTGCAACTCCTGGAAAAGCATTGCTTTCATGTAGTACAACTGGTATTTTTTTTGCTTTAGCAGCTAATCCAACTGGCACACAAATATATCCACCTGTACCTATTATAATATCTGGCTTAAATTCACTAATCATTTTTTTCATTACTTTTATGCAGTGAAATGTTTTGTATATTTTTTTCATATTATCAAATGAAATTGTGCGGTCAAAACCATAAGCATCTATTGTTTTTAATTCATAACCTGCTCTTGGTACTAGGTCATTTTCTAGGCCACGATTAGTTCCTATAAAAATAATTTGTGAATCTGGTTCTTCTTTTTTTATTTTATTTGCAATTGCAAGGCCTGGGTTTATATGTCCACCTGTACCTGCTGCTGCAATCATTACTTTCATTACATTCCTCCTAAACTTTATTTCCTGCACGCGAAATGTTTAAAAGAATTCCGCATACAACTTAATAAAATAATTAGTGAACTTCCTCCATAACTAAAGAAGGGTAAAGATATACCTGTATTTGGTATAGAAGATGTTACAACTCCTATATTTAAAATTACTTGTATTGCAACTAAACTTATAATTCCCACTGCTACTAAACTACCAAACATATCTGGCGCTTTCATTGCAATTAATATTCCTCTCCAAATTAATATTGCAAAAAGGCTAATGATTATTATGCAACCTATAAAACCTAGTTCTTCTGCTATAATGGAGAATATGAAATCGTTTTGTGGCATTGAAATATATAAATATTTTTGTTTACTTTCTCCTAGGCCTGCTCCAAAAAGTCCTCCTGAACCTATTGCATAAAGGCTTTGTATAACTTGCCAACCATCTCCTAGTTTATCTTGCCATGGGTCTAAAAATGAAACAATTCTTCCAAGACGAAAGCTATCTCCTGAACCCCCACCAGATGTAAGTTTATATACTAATAATGCGCCTATTCCACAGCCACCAGCTATTCCTGAAAATATAAAATACAACATTCTAGTACCTGCAATTATCATCATAATACAAGATATTGCTCCAATAATTAAAGAAGCACTTAAGTGGTTTTGTACAAAATATAAAATTGCAATTGGTGGAATTAAGAAGCAAAGTGGTTTTACAAAACCTTTCCAAAAATCTTTCAATTCATTTTTGTGGTCTGATAAATAGCCTGCATAAAAAATAATTAGTCCTATTTTGGTTAGCTCTGATGGTTGGAACTGGCTTATACCAGGAACTCTTATCCATCTTGTAGCACCATTTTCTGAAACACCTAAACCTGGCACTATTACTAATAATAATATTATACAAGAAACCGCATAAGCTGGCCAATAGAACTTTTTATAAAATCTATAATCTATTTTTGATATAAAAAACATTAAAGCTAAACCTACAATTGCAAATAATAACTGTTTACTTGCATATGTATAAGTTTTTCCATCTTCAGCAAGTGCAGATGGTGCAGAAGCTGAAAGCACCATAACAACACCTAATGCTAGTAAAATAAAAACTACTACACAAAGTATAAAGTCAAATGGCTCATTTATAAATTTTGATATTTTTTTTACTTTCTTTGGCATTGGTATCCTCCTAAATTGATGCTAATCCTATTACACAACATATTAGTGTAACAAAACTAAATATAGATACTATTTTATTTTCATTCCATCCAGATAATTCAAAATGATGATGTATTGGAGTCATTTTAAATATTCTTTTTCCTGTTTTTTTAAAGTGTTTTACTTGTATCATAACAGAAAGTGTTTCAACTACTGGAATTAATGCGATAATAGGCAATAACAATGGCATTTTTAAATAAAGTGCCATAGCTGATATTGCTCCCCCTAATAATAATGATCCTGTATCTCCCATCATTACTTTTGCTGGATGAAGATTAAATAATAAAAATCCTAAACATGTTCCTATTAAAATACTTCCAAATATAGTAATTTCTTTTGAGCCATATATAAATCCAATTACAGTAAGACATGTAATAATTATAGTGATAATACTTGTTGCCAGCCCATCAATTCCATCTGTTAAATTAACTGCATTTGTAGAAGCTAACATAACTAAAACTGAAAATGGAATATATATCCAAATAGGAAGCACTATAGAAGTTTTAAAAAATGGAATATATATGTCTGTTCCTATTTTTAAAAATTGTGTTATATATAAGCTAAAACCAACAGAAACTATAAGTAATCCTAGCATTTTGTATGCAGGTTTTAAGCCTTCTGTGTTTTTTCCAATTAATTTTTTTAAATCATCTATTAAGCCAATAATACCAAAACCAATAGTTGAAACAATTAGTGGGATTAAATTAATTCCTGCTTGTTTTTCTAACTCATCTTCTGATTTATAGCATGTTAAAAATGCAAATATTCCAACTAATAGAATTGTAATAATCATGATAATGCCACCCATAGTTGGGGTTCCCTGTTTTTTTAGATGCGATTTTGGTCCTTCTCTTCTTTCCAATTGCCCTATTTTTAACCTTTTTAAAATAGGTATTATGAATGTGGAAAGTATAAAACTAGCTATTATAGAAAAGATTATAATCTTAGTTTGAAATTCCATTTTTTCCTCCTTCGTTAAGCCTATTCTGCAATGTGATTTTTTTAATTTACTCTTCTTCTAATATTTCTCTTACAATTTTTCTTTCATCAAAAGGATATTCTTTCCCATTAATTTCTTGTGTTAATTCATGACCTTTTCCAGCAATAATAACAATATCTTTCTTATTTGCCATTTTAACTGCTTTTTCTATTGCTTTTTTTCTATCTATTATACATTCATAATTTCCTTTTGTTTTTTTAATTCCTTTTTCAATTTGCTCTATTATTTCTTCCGGTTTTTCTGTTCTAGGATTATCTGATGTAATAATTGTATAGTCTGATAAAGTTCCTGCAATTGATCCCATAATTGGCCTTTTGCCTGTATCCCTATCTCCGCCACATCCAAATACTAAAATTACTCTTCCTTGTGTATATTCTTTTACTGTACTTA
>CANQPV010000003.1 GCA_947625825.1 uncultured Clostridia bacterium
CTAGAAAAAACATATATAATACGCAAGCGACGTGGCGGATAATTTTAGGGCTGTGAATAGTAACATAATAGTGTATTAAGTAATATTGCAATCTTCTAATATCTTCCAACTACCAATAAAATTTGGAATAGAATAAAATGTTAAAGGCTCATTTGTTATTGGATGATAAATTTGAAGTTTATAAGCCCAAAGGGCAATTTGCTTTCCGTGCCCTCTTTCTCCATATTTTTGGTCACCGTAAATACTATGATTTCTGCTAGATAGCTGAACTCTTATTTGATGATGTCTGCCTGTATGAAGTAAAATTTTTAGAACTGAAAGGTTAATTTCTTCATCATATTTTAAAACTTCATAATCTAAAATAGCAAGTTTGCTATTTTTAGTTTCTTTTTTTACAACCTTACTCATATTATTTTTTTCATTTTTTAGTAAATAATCTTCAAGTGTATCTTTTTCTTTTTCCATTTTTCCATTTACTATTACTAAATATGTTTTTTGAAATTTCTTTTCTCGTACTTGCTCGCTAAGCCTTGCAGCTGCTTTAGAGGTTTTTGCAAATACCATTACACCACCAACTGGTCTATCTAGTCTATGTATTAAGCCTAAATATACATTCCCTGGTTTATTATACTTTTCTTTTAAATATTTTTTTATTAAAGTTAGCATATCTATATCTTCTGTTTTGTCTGCCTGTGATGGAATGTTTACTGGCTTTTCTACAACTATTATATGGTTATCTTCATAAATTACTTTTATTTGCTCCATTTTTGCTCCTATTTTTCCCAACGGGCGTAAATTCCGCATGGAAGTATTAATTTAGAATCTGTCATTGGTAAGCCTAATTCTCCGCTAGAAACCTTTCCTTTATGCGTTTTGCCAATAGTTAATCTTAAAATATTTTCTAATACCATACTAGAAATTCCAGTAGTATATGAATTAATTAAGAAAAATAATGGATTATTTGATAATACTTTAGAACATAGTTCTACTAGCTCTGTTAAGTTTTCTTCAAACTTCCAAACTTCTCCATTAGTGCCTCTTCCATATGAAGGTGGATCCATAATTATAGCATCATATTTATTGCCCCTTCGTATTTCACGATTTACAAATTTAAATACATCATCAACAATAAATCTAACCGGGTTATTTTGCAAGGATGATGCTTGTATATTTTCTTTTGCCCATGTTACCATTCCTTTTGAACTATCTACATGGCAAACCTCAGCCCCAGCATAACTACAAGCTACTGTTGCACCACCTGTATAAGCAAATAAGTTTAATACTTTAATAGGTTTTTCTGATTTTTGAATTTTAGAAATCATCCAATCCCAGTTAACTGCCTGCTCTGGAAATAAGCCTGTGTGTTTAAAACCCATAGGCTTAATGTTAAAGGTTAAATCTTTATATTTTATTTGCCAAGCTTCTGGCATCTTTTTTTCGTATTTCCAGCTACCGCCACCTGATGAACTTCTATGGTAAGTTGCATTTACATTTTTCCATTTTTCTGGAAAACTTTTTTCTTTCCATATAATTTGTGGATCAGGTCTTGATAGAATAACATTTTTCCATCTTTCTAATTTTACGCCGTCTGCCATATCTAATATTTCATAATCTTTCCAATCATTTGCTACATCCATTTTTTTATTTTATTAGGTCTTCCTAATTCCTTAATATATTTAGGTTTTTTTAGCAGGATTTACCTATAAACCTTTTTTAAACACTTGTAAGTAAATAAATAAAATTTGTAAGTAAAGCTATATCTATTGCAATAAATAGGCTCAAACTTATTGTAGCAATAGTTATTGTTTTATGTTTTTTAATACTATTTAAAATACTGCTTGTCAAGCTACTTTTACCTTCTTTTATTTTGTGCTTAACATCTTTCATATTAACATTTAAAATTAAATCTTTCGTGTATTCCATAAAATCCCCCTAAAATATATTTTCTTTTTTAAATATATGATTAGGTTTTGTAAATTATTCCTAAAATCGTAATACAAATTTTATGGTATTTCTAGAAAATCTTTTATTTTTTGAGCAAACTCTACAGTTATTCCTGGAATTTGTGCTATTTCCTCAGGAGTTGCTTTTCTAATATTAGAAACTGTGCCGAATTTTTTAAGTAGTGCATTTTTTCTTGCCTCTCCTATTCCATCAATTCTATTTAATGCAGAGTTTGTTATTTGTTTATCTCTTAGCTTTCTGTGATATGAAATTGCCGTATCATGTATAGCATCTTGAAAAGCTGTTATTTTATTCATTACAATTTCAGATACTTTTATTTCATTCCTATTTTCATCAATTAATGCTCTAGTATGGTGTCTGCTATCTTTTACCATTCCATAAACTGGAATAGATAATTTTAATTCAGAAATTGCTTGCTTTGCTGCTTTTATTTGCGTTATACCACCATCTACAAAAATTACATCTGGAAGATTTCCAAATGCTCCATTTGGATCTTCTATTGAATGATGGAGTCTCCTTTTTATAACTTCCCAAATACATTTTGGATCATCTTGATCAAGCATACTTTTTATTTTAAATTTACGGGATAAACTTTTATTTATTTCTCCATCTTTTAAAACACACATAGCAGAAACAATATACTGTCCAGATAAGTTTGAAATATCATACCCTTCAATTTTCCTTGGCATTTTTTTCAAGTGTAAAACTTCTTTTAGTTCTTTTATTACACTATATTTTTCTCCTTCTTTATTTTGAAGAGTAATAACAGCATTTTTTTCAGCCATTTCTACCAATTTTAGTTTTTCGCCTTTTTGTGGAACTTTTATTTCAACTTTTCTTCCAGCTTGTTGTGAAAGCCATTCTTCAATTAATTTTTTATCTTCAATTTCTTCTTTTATCATTATTTTATTAGGAAATAGCATACTATCTATATAATATTGTTTTATAAAGTTAGAAAGAATTTCGCTATCTTCTTCGTCTTGTAAGTCTTCAAAAAAGTAATGATGTCTTTCTATCATTTTTCTATCACGAATTAAAAATAATTCTATACATACTTCTATTGCACTTCTTGCAAGACCTATAACATCAATATCAAATTCTGATATATTTGATACTTTTTGTCTTTCTTCTGTAATTTTTTGAATTGCAAGAACTTTATCTCTAATTTCTGCAGCTTTTTCATAATTTAAAGTTTGAGAAGCTTCTTTCATTTCTTGTGTTAGCTCTTTTACAACTTCTATTGTATCTCCATCTAATAAACTAATAATTTGATTTATTTGTTTCCTATAATCTTCTTTTGAAATTTTACCTATACATGGACCACTACATTTTTTTATATGGTAATTTAGGCATGCTTTATTTTTATATTTAAAATTTTTACATTGCCTAATTTGAAATTTAGATTTAATAAAGTCTATCATTTCTTTTGCACTGCCACTGCTTGCATAAGGTCCAAAATATCTAGCTCCATCATTTAAAATTTTACGTGTTAAATATATATCTGGAAAATCTGCTTTTACATTTATTTTAATATATGGATATGTTTTGTCATCTTTAAGCAAAACATTAAATTTTGGCATATTCTTTTTAATTAAATTACACTCTAAAATTAAAGCTTCTGACTCATTATCTGTAACAATATATTCAAAGTGATCTATTAAAGCTACCATATTTTCAATTCTTTTTGTTTTATTAGTTTTTCTAAAATACTGTTTAACTCTTTTTTTTAAAGAAATAGCCTTTCCAACATAAATAATATGATCATCTTTATCTCTCATAATATAAACGCCAGGTTTACTTGGCAGCTTTTTAAGTTCTTGTTCTATATCAAACAATATAGTAGCCCCCTTATTTTTACTATATGTATTGTAGCACAAATACTAAATTTTTACAATTTTTTGACACATTTTATTTTTTGTAGTAATATAGTATGTATAGTTAAATTTATATGGAGGTACTTATGTGTGGAATTGTAGGATATATTGGTAATAAAAAAGCTACTCCTATTTTAATAAATGGTTTATTAAGTTTAGAATATAGAGGATATGATTCAGCAGGTATTGCTGTAATTGAAAATAATGAAATTTGTGTATTAAAAGATAAAGGTAGAGTTGCTAATTTAAGAAAAATACCAGAAATAGATACTTTAGAAAGTTCTATTGGAATTGCTCATACTAGATGGGCAACTCATGGAAAGCCATCAAAGGAAAATTCTCACCCACATTTAGATAATAGTAAACAGTTTGCGGTTGTACATAATGGAATAATTGAAAATTATAATGAGTTAAAGGAATTTTTATGTAGCAAAGGCTATAAGTTTTTATCTCAAACAGATACAGAGGTAATTCCTAATTTAATTCATTACTATTATACAAATGGTATATCTGATGATGACAAATTTTTAAGAGCTGTAAAATCAGCTATTGATGACTTAAAAGGTAGTTATGCTATTGAAGTTATATCTAACTTATACCCTGATAGGGTAATTGTAGTTAGAAAAGATAGCCCTTTAGTAATTGGAACAAGTAAGGAAGAAAACTTTATTTCTTCTGACATTCCAGCTATTTTATCATATACAAAGAATTTTTATTTGTTAGATGATTATGAATATGCTGTAGTTTATAATGACCATATTCAATTTTTTGATAATTCTTTAATAGAACATAGTAAAGCTATTAAAAGTATTGAATGGGATGCAACTGCTGCTGAAAAAAATGGCTATGAAGACTATATGTTAAAAGAAATTTATGAACAACCAAACTCTATTCGTGAAACAATTGGAACTAGGTTTAAATTAGGCGAAAAGTGTTGTTTTGATGATATTGATATAAACAAAGAATATTTAAAAACAGTTAATAAAATTTATATTGTAGCTTGTGGTACAGCAATGCATGCAGGCTTAGTTGGTAAAGTTGCAATTGAAAAACTATGTAATATTCCTACAGGGGTAGATATTGCATCTGAATTTCGCTACAGAAACCCTATTATTGATGAAAATACGCTTTGCATATTTATTAGTCAATCTGGAGAAACTGCAGACACAATAGCAGCATTAAAATTAGCAAAAGAAAAGAAAGCTAAAACTATAGCAATTTCTAATGTAATTGGAAGTTCTATAACAAGAGTGGCAGATTACACTATATATACACACGCAGGTCCAGAAATTGCTGTAGCTTCTACAAAAGCTTATACGTCTCAAATAATATTACTAGTAATTTTAGCTATGTATTTTGCAGAAAATTTAGAAAGCTGTAAAAAAGATGTTTTAGATAACTTAAAAGTTGATATATTAGATCTTCCATCTAAAATAGAAGCTGTATTAAATGAAATTAATGGAATTAAAGAATTTGCTAATAAGATTTATACTGAAAAAGATATGTATTTCTTAGGTAGAGGAAATGACTACTATGTAGCTATGGAAGGCTCTTTAAAGCTAAAAGAAATTTCATATATTCATTCTGAAGCTTATGCCTCTGGAGAATTAAAACATGGTCCAATTGCATTAATTGAAAATGATGTTACAGTTATTGGAATTTTAACAGATAGTAATTTAGTAGATAAATCTATTAGTAATATTCAGGAAGTAGTATCAAGAGGTGCTAAAACTTTAGTAATTACAAATCAAAGATTAACTAATAATAATTTTGATTTTATTATAAATGTACCTGAAACTAATAATTTAATATCACCTGTACTTTCAGTAATTCCGCTTCAACTTTTGGCTTATTATATTTCTAAAAATAAAGGCCTAGATGTAGATAAGCCAAGAAATTTAGCAAAATCTGTTACTGTAGAATAATAATTTTTATAAGAAAAAAATTACAATTCAGGCCCTAAGATTATCCGCCACGTCGCTTGCGCATGCTATATGTTTTTTCTCGACTAAAGTACGAAAAAACATATGAGCATGCCGCTGTGGCTACTCTAAAATTTATAATTAGCTATAAATAGTAATTCAAAAATCACCTTAAAGCATTTAGCTTAAGGTGATTTTTGTTTCTCTTTAAAAGAGATTTTTTAAATAGATGTTACCTTATGATGATTTGGCTAGCGTCAGGGCCAATACCAATGTATACCACAGGCACCTTGGTGTAGCTTTCGATAAGTTCAACAAATTTTACTGCATCTTCGCCAATTTCCTCCAAAGTGGTGGCACCTTCTGTGTTCCACCCACCTTTAAGGGTTTCATAGCAAGGCTTGCAGTTTTCATGGTCTACCGGGACATGCTGAATGAATTTCCCATGATAGTTATACCCACAGCAGACCTTGATTTCGTCAAACTTTCCTATGGTGTCTAAGTGATTTAAAGCAAGTGCAGTGCACCCATTAAGTTCTACTGCATCGCTAATCATCACTAAGTCCAGCCAGCCACACCTTCTGGGACGCCCAGTAGTAGTGCCATATTCATGGCCCAAGAAACGTATGCGATCGCCAATGTCATTTTTTTGCTCTGTGGGGAATGGTCCTTCTCCTACGCGAGAAGTATAGGCTTTCATTACGCCAATAACTTCATTAACCTGGGTAATACCTATTCCTGCACCTGCGCAGCAACCGCTTGCCACACAGTTAGAAGAGGTAACATCTGGATAGCTGCCATGGTCTATATCTAAGAATGTAGACTGTGCACCCTCCATAATAACATTACCGCCTTCTTTTATGCAGTTGTAGACGATTGGCTTTGTGTCCTGAACGAATTCGGCAAGCCTTTTGCCATATTCGTAATACTCATCTGCAAGTTTTTTGACAATATCTTGACTATGATAAGTCAAATCTCCTACAGATTCTATGAGTGGTTTGTGGACTTTCACTATGAAACTAATCTTCTCTTTTAAAGTTTCATAGTCTCCAATTAGGTCACACATACGAATGTTGATTCTGCTTGCTTTGTCGCTATAGGTAGGGCCTATTCCTTTGCCGGTTGTTCCGATTTTTTTGCTTCCCCTGAGAGTCTCAATTACTTTGTCAAGAACTATGTGGATATTCATGGTCACATGAGCTCGATTACTTATAACGAGATTATCAGGTTCAATGTCGACCCCTTTGGCTCTTAGGTTTTCGATTTCTTCAATAAGAGCCTTAGGGTCAATGACTGTGCCTGTGCCGATGACAGATAACACGTAAGGATTGATAATGGATGAAGGTAACAAATGAAGTGCATACTTTTCGCCTTCATAGACTACTGTATGCCCAGCATTGTTTCCTCCAGCGCACCGTACCACCATTTTTGCATTTTGTGCTTCATGGTGGCAAATACGACCTTTTCCTTCATCTCCCCATTGTGTTCCAACTATTGCCGTAATCATTATTTTGTCCTCCTTTAATAGTTTATTGTTGGAACATCTATTTAAAACCTTGTACGAAATAACATACAAGGATAACAAAGAGTTATGCAAATATTATATATTGTTTTTATGTAAATTGCAATAATTTTCTACAACTTTTCCACTTTTTGGAAGACTTTTGATAACTTTTAAACTTTTAGAAACTAAGGAGAAAAGTTTAAATAAATAATTTCAAAATAATAAGTAATATTGCTCCTGGAATTCCTAAAATTCCTACTAACAAAGATGTTACCACATTAAGTCCTATATGAAAGCTAAATATTTGCCCTATTAGGTTTATTATAAAAATTAGCAGTCCTCCTAAAACTGAATTTAATATAAGCTTTCCAATGGCTTTTAGTGGAATGGAAAAAATTTTTCCTATTATCCAAAAAGCAAATATACAACCTAAAATAATAAAAGCATTAAAAAAATCCAAATTATATCACCACGCCTTTATTAATCATTATGATATAACTTGGACAAATATGACAAACTATCCTACTTGATTTGTTCTAAAATATAATTCTTCAATCATATTTAAAGAAATTCCCACTTTTCTTGCTTTATTTACTAAAAAATCTAGCTTGCTTTTGCTTGCTTTAATTTGATAAATATAATAGTCAACTAAGCCTGCTTCTGCAGTTTCAAAATTTTTTATAGCTAAGTCTAATTCTTTTTTTGATTTTAATACACTTGTAATTAATTCAACTTTCTTCTCTTCGGCTGTTTTTTCAATAAGTAAATTCTCTTTTTGAAAATTTTCGTACATATTTATTCATCTCCTTTAAACCATGCTTGTTAAAACTTTTAGTATTATATACCAATTTTTATTTTTCTATTCAACAATGCTATATATTATAATTCCAAGTGATTGTATTACAAATAAATTTATAATATTAGAAGTTAGCAAATTATTAGTAGCTTCTATTACGCCATCTTCTACATTTTGCTTATTTAATTTGTAATGTTTTTGTGCCTCTAAGAAAGTAATTAATTCTGGTATGCTTGTTATAAAGCCAAGTAAAATACCTATAAACCACTCTGGTACACTAAAGATAAAATTTAAATTTTCTAATGTATTACTTAACAAATTTCCAATAAAATAAAGAAAAATTGATATAAAAATTAAAAATACAATATTTTTTATAACTATTTTCTTTTTCCCTTTTACCCACTTTTGTTCTTCTTGTATTTTCCTTTCTTGCTCAGTTATTTTGTTTAAGTATAATTTATGAGAATTATTATTTATAAAATAAAAAAGCAAAAGTAGCAAAACAAACATTGGAACAATTTGAATAGAAAAATCTATTTTAAATATAAAAAATAATACTGGAATAATAATTGTAAAAATAGCCATAATTAAATCTATTTTAATTGCTTTTTTACTTAGAATTTTCTGATTTTTATTTAAAAATATTGTAGCTAAGTATTGAACTAAATTTATAACATTAGAGCTTATAATATTATAACTACTTGCAGAAATTAAGCCTGTAAATGCTGAAAAAGACACGGTTAATAATTCTGGTACAGATGTAGCTATGCCAGAAATGTTTCCCACTGTTTTTGGTTTTAAATTTAAGCTTTCTGCTAAGTTTCTTAAAACTGTTACTAAAAAATATTTAGATATTAATACAATTATTGTTGTATAAAAAATAAATTTTAAAAATTCTAAAATAAAATTCATTGTATGCCTTTCATGTTACAATTCACAGCCTTAAAATTATCCGCCACGCGCCCAACGTATTATATATGTTTTTTCTCGTCTAAAGCACGAAAAAACATATATAATGAAGCAAGTGGCTAATCTAAAATTTATAATTAACTGTGACTAGTAGCTATTATTCCCATTTATTTCATGTTTTATTTAAATAGCATTGAAAAATATCAAAAAAAGTGTTAAAATAGCTTTATTCTAAAAGTTGTTTCTATGGAAAGCACACTTTCCTAAAAATAGATTTTGAAAATAACCAATTAAGGGGGAATTAAAATGATAGACATTAAATTTTTAAGGGAAAATCCAGATGCTGTTAAAGAAAACATTAAGAAAAAATTTCAAGACCATAAACTTCATTTAGTAGATGAAGTAATTGAATTAGATGCAAAAAATCGTGAAGCAAAATTAAATGGTGATGAATTAAGAAGCAAAAGAAATTCACTAAGTAGCGAAATTGGTAATTTAATGAAACAAGGTAAAAAAGAAAAAGCAGAAAATATAAAAAAGCAAGTTTCAGAAATCAATGAAAAATTACTTGAAAATGAAAAGCTAGAAGAAGAATATGGAATGCAAATTACTGAAAGAATGATGAAAATTCCAAATATTATTCATGAATCTGTTCCTATCGGAAAAGATGATAGCCAAAATGTTGAAATTCAAAAATTTGGAGATCCTATTGTTCCTTCTTATGAAATTCCTTATCATACAGATATTATGGAAGCGTTAGAAGGAATTGATTTAGATAGTGCCCGTAGAGTTGCAGGAAACGGTTTTTATTACTTAATGGGAGATATTGCAAGACTTCATTCTGCTGTTATTTCTTATGCTAGAGATTTTATGATTAGCAAAGGATTTACTTATTGCGTTCCACCTTTTATGATTCGTAGTAATGTAGTAACAGGTGTTATGAGCTTTGAAGAAATGGATGCTATGATGTATAAAATTGAAGGTGAAGATTTGTATTTAATTGGTACAAGTGAACATTCTATGATTGGTAAATTTAAAGATCAAATTTTGCCAAAAGAAAACTTGCCATATACTATGACATCTTATTCTCCATGTTTTAGAAAAGAAAAAGGTGCACATGGTATTGAAGAACGTGGTGTTTACCGTATTCACCAATTTGAAAAACAAGAAATGATAGTTGTTTGTGAGCCAGAAGATAGCTATAAATGGTATGAAAAATTATGGTCTTATACAGTAGAATTATTTAGGAGCATGGAAATTCCAGTTCGTACATTAGAGTGTTGTAGTGGAGATTTAGCAGATTTAAAGGCTAAAAGCTGTGATGTTGAAGCATGGAGTCCAAGACAACAAAAATATTTTGAGGTTGGTAGCTGCTCTAATTTAACAGATGCACAAGCTAGACGTCTTGGAATTCGTATTAAAGGTGAAAAAGGAAATTATTATGCACATACTTTAAATAACACAGTAGTTGCTCCACCTCGTATGTTAATTGCATTTTTAGAAAATCACTATCAAGAAGATGGAAGCATTACTATTCCAGAAGTTTTATGGCCATATATGGGTGGTACTAAAATCTTAAAACCTAAAAAGTAAGAGGTATTTAATTATGATAATTAAACATCCGGAATTTAAAATTTCAGCTGTAAGTCCTAAGCAATACCCTAACGATAATTTGCCACAAGTTGTGTTAGTTGGGAAGTCTAATGTTGGAAAATCTTCTTTTATAAATACTTTGGTAAATCGTAAGGGGCTTGCAAGAACTAGTAGCGAACCTGGAAAAACAAGACAAATTAATTTTTATAATATAGATAATAAATTTTATTTTGTAGATTTACCTGGCTATGGATTTAGTAAAATGTCTAAACAAGAACAAGAAAAAGTAGGAAATTTTATTGAACAGTATTTGCAAACAAGTAAAAATATTGCGCTTATTATTTTTTTAGTTGATATTAGGCATACTCCTACTGAAAATGACAAATTAATGTATGACTACATTTTCAAAACAAATCTTCCTTGTATAGTAATTGCAAATAAAGCTGATAAAATTGCTATTACTAAGGTAGAAGAAAGTGTAAAAAAATTACAAGAAATTTTAAATCCTTTAAAAGATTTAGAATTTCTTCCATTTTCTTCTGAAAGAAAAGTGTATACTGAAAAAGTTTTGGAAAGCATTGAAAATGCATTAAATGTTTATTATGATTAATAAAATTTACTACTAATAATAGTTAAATGCACAATAATACTAATAATAACTAATAAAATTTAATAATTTTAGTTGATTTTTTGTCAAAATGAGAGTATAATATATATTAACTCCCAAGTGGAGAATATTTTAAGGAGGACATATATATATGCCTAGACGGAAATTTTTAATTGTTAAGTTTGCTGACGAAAGTCATGCAAAAGCTGCGTATAACTACTTCCGCTCCCAAAATCCTAGCCTAATGAGTGCGGCTACCGATTTTTCAAGGGTGGAAAGGTCTACAGTATACATTCAAGAAGGTTCTTACAGCATACCTCACTGCATCGCCAAAAGTATACTTTTGGAGTGTGAGGGAGCAATTCCTGTTTCCGTATAATCCTTACAAAATTAGAGGTGGCTTTTAGCCACCTCTTTTATTATTTACTATTTTCATTAGTTACCTTTTTAGTAATTGCTTTTAATGCCTTTTGCCTTTCCATAGTAACTATATGTCCACAGCCTAAACACTTTAATTTAAAATCTACACCTACTCTTGTTAGTTCCCAAAGTTTGCTACCACAAGGATGCTCTTTTTTAGTTCTAACAATATCTCCAATATTATACTCCATATTTTTAATAATTTACCTTCCATTTTTACATTTTAGCTAATTATTTTTTGAATTCTTTTTTCTATACTTTCTTTTCCTAAAACTTGCATAATTTCATAAAGATCAGGTGTATTTTGTCTTCCGGTAAGGCTTACTCTTAAAACTGTGCTAATATCTCCAACATGTCCTGGCCATTTTTCTGGGTCTTGTTTATACTCTTTTACTTCCCTTGCATAGCCTAATTCTTCTGATAAATCTTTCATTTTATCAAACCAAGTTTGCTTATCATCATTTATGTCAAAATATTTTTCTAAGTACAAGCTTAATATTTTTTTGATTTCATTTTTATCATTTATTTTAGCATATTCAAAGTCTGAATTTTGTTTAAAAAATTCTTCATCATACATATAAATAATTGCATTTTTAACATCAGACCATTTAGAAATATCTTTTCTTGGCTTGCTATTACCTCTTTCTATTCCAAAAATTTTAAGAGAATATTCTTTATTTTCTAATAATTTTTCAAGCTCGCTATCATATCTTTTTGCCCATTCAAAAACTTCTTCGTACATTTCTTCTTTTGTATATTTAGAAATTACATTTTTAGAAACATCTAGTAATTTTACTAAGTCAAATATTGCACCACTTACGCTCATTTTGTTTATTTCAAATTTAAAATCTGACATTGGGCTATCAGGATTTGCTTTTCTCCAACTTTCAAAATTAGAATTTCCAATATTCATTAAATATTCACAAACAGCTTTTGCTGGAATGCCTTCTTCATGATAATAGCTTACTGCTGCTTCTGGATCTTTTCTTTTACTAATTTTACGTTTTTTGCCATCTTCTTCTTTTAATATAGGAGCATAGTGGCAATATTTTGGTGTTTTAAAGCCTAATGTTTTAAATAGCTCTAAATGTAATGGTATAGATGAAACCCATTCATCTGAACGAATTACGTGGGTTACTCTCATTAAATGGTCATCTACTGCATGCGCAAAGTGATATGTAGGAAGGCCATCTGCCTTAATAATAACTATGTCTTGGTCATTTTCAGGGAAATCAATATTTCCTTTAATAACATCATGATGTCTTATTTTTCTCTCTTCGCTTCCCATTGATTTAAAACGAATAATATATGGAATTCCTGCTTTTATTTTTTCTGCTGCTTCATCTACTGGCAAGTTACGGTATGTTGCCCAAACGCCATAATAACCTGTTCTAATTTTAGCTGCTTCTTGCTTTTTTCTCATTTCTTCTAGTTCTTCTGGTGTTGCAAAACATGGGTATGCTCTTCCTTGCTCAATTAAATATTTAGCATAGGCTTGATAAATAGGAGCTCTATTGCTTTGCTTGTATGGTCCATAAGAGCCTTTTTCCTCTGTTTCGTTTATCATTCCTTCATCAAATTCTATACCAAAATCTTTAATAGCATTTACAATTTGCGCTACACCATTTTCAATTTCACGCTTTTGATCTGTATCCTCTATTCTAAGTAAAAATACCCCACCAGTTTGGTTTGTAAGTTGTCTATTTATAACACATTGCATTAAGCCACCAACATGAACAAACCCTGTTGGACTTGGTGCAAATCTTGTAACAATAGCATCTTCTGGTAAGTTTCTTTCTGGATATTTTTCTTCATAGTATGATATTTCTTTTACATCTGGAAAAATCAAATCTGCTAGTTCTTTATAATTCATTTTTAAAATCATTCCTCTCAAAAAGGCGCAACTAACTTTATTTAACCTTTTTTAATTTTTTACTTAGGTATTATACCAAATTTTTACTTTGTTTACAACTGATTGTATTAAATAATTAATGACTCAATTTATATAATGCATATTGATTTAATGATACACCTTCTTGTTGTGCTTCTATTGATAGTTTATAATGTAATGATTTTGGAATTCTTACTATAAACTTACCGCTAAAATTTTCATATCCAACCGGTAGTGGTACTTCAAAACCATTTTCTATCTTAGTTTCTATCCATCCTCTCATTGCTTCTTTTAAATTTTTATATGCTTCTTCCAATGTTTCCCCTGTACTTTGGCAGCCATCTAGTTCTAGTATATGTGCATAAAAATAATAGCCACTTTCATCATTAATAGGCTGCACAATATAATTATATGGTAAATTCATATAATCTTCGACATTTTTCATATAAGCCCCTCCTTTTTTATAGTGTACTCAAAGAATAGAATTTTATTCTCCTATTCTTTTTAATACGTCTTTAATATAAATTGCCTTTAATGGATGATCTTCTTTAATTGTAATAACATCTCCTTTTTCATTTATAAAATTTCTATGAGATGTTCCGTTTCTTTGGTTTCATTGTATAACCGTGATATTCCAAAACCTTTGCTAATTCTTGAAATCTAATGCCATTTGGCTGTCTTTTCATCTTTTGTATAAGCTTAGTGATGTCTGGCATAAATATTGCTCCTTTCACCAGAAATATATGCCTACTTTTTAACTAATTTTATAATATCATATATGATACTATGTGTCAATATTTTCCTATATAATTTAGTAATTATATTCATAGTCATCAAAAAATCGTTTGCTTTGCAAACGATTTTTTGATATTACACTTCCATAATAATTGGTAAAAGCATTGGGTTGCGCTTTGTTTTTTCAAAAATGTAATCTCTTAAAGTATCTTTTACATTAGCTTTAATAGTAGACCAATCACGAATATGATTTTCTTCACATCTTTTTACTTCTTCCCTTGCTACTCTTTTTACTTCATCCATTAAGTTTTCAGATTCCCTAACATAAACAAAGCCTCTTGAAACTACATCTGGTCCAGAAACTATCTCGCCTGTAGATGCATCCATTGTCATTACAATAACAATTAATCCATCTTGTGATAAATGCTGTCTATCTCTTAAAACTATATTTCCAACATCTCCTATTCCTAAACCATCTACTAATATTTTTCCATTTGGCACAGAAGTAGTAATTTTAGCTTCATCTTCATTTAATTCTAAAGTTTTACCATTAGACATTATAAATATGTTTTTAGGTTCAATTCCAACTTTTTTAGCAGTTTCTGCATGTGCAATCAGTTGTCTGTATTCACCATGCACTGGCATGAAGTATTTTGGTCTTGCTAAAGTTAATATTAATTTTTGTTCTTCTTGGCAAGCATGGCCAGATACGTGAATATCTTCTAGTGAGCTATAAATAACAGTTGCACCTATTTTCATTAATTCATCTATTACTTTAGAAACTAGCTTTTCGTTTCCTGGTATTGGAGTTGCGGAAATAATTACCATATCGTTTGGCGTAATTGTTACTTTTTTGTGCTCTCCATTTGCCATTCTAGTAAGAGCAGACATTGCCTCACCTTGGCTACCAGTTGTAATTATAACTAATTGATCATCACGGTAATTTTTTATATTATCTATATCAATAAAAGTATTTTCTGGTACATTAATGTAACCCAATTCGATTGCGGCATCTATCATATTCATCATACTTCTACCACATACAGCAATTTTTCTGCCATATTTTATAGATGAATTTACAATTTGTTGCACACGGTGAACATTAGAAGCAAAGGTTGCAACAACAATTCTTTTTGTATTATTTAAAAATAGCTTATCAAATACTTCCCCAACAGAACTTTCCGACATTGTAAAACCTTTTCTTTCGCTGTTTGTACTGTCTGAAAGCAATGCTAAAATTCCTTTATTACCTAATTCTGCAATTCTTCCTAAATCTATTACTTTGTCATCAATTGGTGTATAATCTATTTTAAAGTCTCCTGTATGAAGAACTACTCCAACTGGTGTATGAATAGCAAGCATAACAGAGTCTGGAATACTATGATTACTTCTTATAAACTCTATTTTTATTTTGCCAAAATTAATTGTTTTTCCCTGTTCAACAACATGTATTTTTACACTTTTTTCTAAATTATGCTCCTCTAGCTTATTTTTTATTAAAGCAACAGTTAATTTAGTTGCATAAATTGGAATATTAATTTGCTTTAATATATATGGTATTGCACCAATGTGATCTTCATGTCCATGGGTAATTACTAAACCTTTTATTTTTTCTTTATTTTTCTCTAAATAAGTTATATCTGGTATTACTAAGTCTACGCCTAGCATATCATCTTCTGGAAACTCTAAACCACAGTCTACAAGCACAATTTCGTTTCCGTATTCGAAAACTGTTATATTTTTTCCTATTTCTTCTAATCCACCTAAAGGAATAATTTTTAAATTTTCTTTTTTAAATTCAAATTTAAGTTTATCATCTAATGAGATTTTTTCTGTTACTTTAGAATGAGCAACCCTTGTTTGTTCACCTCTAGTATGATTAACTTTTGTTTGTTTTTCTCTACTTTGTATAAAATTATCCTTCGTAGATGTGCTATTTTCTTTCTTAGAATTTAGCCTAGAATTTCTGTAATTATCTTTTCTTTTGTCTATAATAGTATTACTTTTTACATTACTTTGATGTCTTTCATTTGTTAACATTATTTTTCTATCTCTCCCATCTTTCTTTGTTTTTCAATTTATATATTTTAATAAACTACAAAAACAAATAAATCATTTTTACTATTTCTATGATTTACTATTTTTTTATTTTTTAAACTAAAAACAATATAAAATAAATATTTTTCGTACAAAAATATTTTTTAAATTATATAAAAATTTCTCCTACTAATTTTTCATTTAACAAAACATATATGTTTAATTTAAATGCCGCACATTAAACATATTTTTATTTTATTTTGTTTTTAAAATATATATAAATCTCCTCTTTACCAAAACTGGTAACAACTGTTATTTATTATAACGTTTTTTTTTGATTTTGTCAAATTATTTATGTTAACTGTATGTAAAAAAGTATTAACTATTTGTAAGAAAAGTTTTTAACCTGGCTCCAAATTACCATGAGATTGAGAAATTACCACGAGGTCGAAAAATGGATTGGCCCACAATTCTACTGACCTGTCCCTAATAGCTTAAAAACAAGCAATTGGACCTGTCCCCAATACCGCACCAATAATTCCTGCATCATTACCTAATGTAGCAAGTTTTAATTCTGGTAATTCTTCTTTATTAAAAGCATATCTTCTTTCAGTGTATTCTTTTAATAACTGTTTATATAAGATATTTTCAAAATAAACAAAACTACCACCAAGTGAAATTGCTTCAGGCTCAAATATATCTATTATATTAGAAAGTCCTATAATTAAATTATTTATGTATTCTTTTATAATTTTTTGAAGTTTCTCTTCTTCTTTTTTAGTATTTAATATTTCTAATAAGTCTTTAGCTAAAATTTCTTCATTTAAGCCCAATTCTTGTATTAATTTATTTTTTAATCTTTTTATAGAGCAATAAGTTTCAAAACAACCTCTTTTGCCACAATTACAAAGTTCTCCATTTTTATCTATAATCATATGACCTATTTCAAAGGCTGGGTATCTAATAGGCTGTAATTGTTTATTTTCAATAAATACACTTCCGCCAATGCCAGTTCCTAAACATAAAAATACACAATCATTATATTTTTTTAAACTGCCATAAGTTTTTTCTGCTAATCCGGCACATTTAGCATCATTTCTTACTATTATTTGACCATTATACGCCTTTTTTATAATGCTAGTAATATCTAATTCTTCTAGTTTTAAATTTACTATAGAAGTAATTTTGCCATCCTTTGGCGTTCCTGCACATGCTATGCCAATTAAATCTATACTATAATCTATTTGTATTTTTTTTATGATTTCTATAATATATTTTTCTATAAATTCAGCTATGTTATTTTCTTTATTATTTATATCAATTTCATATTTTTTTATTATTTTTCCATTTTCATTTAGTAAGCCAATTCCAATGTGGCTTCCACCAATATCAATTCCTATTTTCATGATTAGTTATATCCTTTCTTTAATCTGCAAATTCATAAAACATTTGTCACAAAAGCGTCATGTTGTCGCATTAATGAATGTACAAAAGCATCTTTAACCTGTCCCCAAGTGCTTAAAAACAAGCAATTGGACCTGTCCCCAAAGAAAAAAGGACCTGTCCCTAATTACCCAAAAGGGGAAAAAGGGACTGTCCCTTATAACAATGCTTCGATTAACCAGTTGCCCATGTATAATTGGATACATGGTACAAGTACTACTACTACTAAGAATATTAATACTATTCCAACTAATAAGTAAGATATTTCTGGTAATACTTTCATTATCTTGTTTAGGCTTTCTTGAATGTCTACATCCATGTAGTCTAATAATTTTTCCATCATTTCTGGAAGGTCTGTTTGCATACCTATTTTTAACATTTCAATTTCCATTGACCTACATAATCCAGAGTTTTCAAATGGCTCAATCCATGAACCACCAATAAGTAAGTTGTTAATTGATGTTTCTACTATTGATAACATTACATAGTTTTTAATTACACTTTTACTAACCTCTAAAGCTTCTTGAATTCTCATTCCATTTTGTAAGTTCAAAAGCATTGCTCTCATTAGTCTTGAAAAATCTATACCAAATATTAATCTTCCAAAAACAGGTGCTTTATATTTAAAATAATGCCAATTGTATTTTCCTTTTGGTGTATTTATATAAGCAACTATGACACCAACTATTGCTACAATAATCCCTACTGGAAAATACCAATATGCCATAAACCAATCTAAGAAGTCCATAAACCATAGTGTAATTTCTGGTAAAGTAGCACTACTACCAATTTGTATAAATACATCTTGAATAGAAGGTAGTACGTATATTGTTCCTATAATTAATAATGCAATTATTGCAACAAATTGGCCAATATTTGGAATTAAAATGCTTTTTATCTTTTTATTTCTTGTTGTTGTATCATCTAAGTATTTTACTGCTTGCTCTAAAGATTGTGTAAGTGAGCCTGAAAGCTCTCCTACTTTAATCATATTTATATATATGTATGGGAAAATATCTGAATAATATTCCATTGTAGTATACATATACTCTCCAGATTCTACACCTGCTAAAATATCTTCTATTATCCCTTTAAAAGAAAGGTTTTCTGTACTTGATATAAGTGTATTTAAAGCATGAATATTATTGAAATTTGCCTTTTTTAATAAATAAAAGTTTTGTGTAAATATAATAAGGTCTCTTTCTGTAATTCTTTGGCCAACAGATAAAGCCATATTAAATTTTTCTCTTGCAGTTTGCTTATTAGCCGTTTTTCCTTGCATAATAGTTGCAGAGTTAGATGCTCGCATAACTTCATCTATGTCTATAACATTTCTTCTATTTACTTTTGATCTTTTACTTTTATAGCCTATTTGTATTACTTCAATAGGAAGTAACTCATTACTTTTTAGCATTTTTATTAAATTATTTTTACTAGATTGCTCTACTCTGTTTCTAACAACTTGTCCTTGTTTCGTAACAGCTCTATACATATATTCTGGCACTTTATCATCTCCTTTTTATCACTAATTGTTAATTTTTGATTTTTCCTCACTATCTTTTTTAATTTTTAGTTGCATAATTGTTCTATTTAAAGTTTCAATATTTTTTTCTTCTATTTGTGATTTAGCTTGGTCTAATGTAATTCTATCTGCCACAAATAATTCGGCAAGTGAATTTATTAAGCCAATATTTCCTTTATCTGAATTACTTTGAATAGCATCTTCTATTTCAGAAACAATAATTTTATCTTTACGAATTATACCTGCTATAATATTATCTACTACCATTACTTCTGGTACTAAAACAAGTGAACCATTTTTACCTTTTAATAATCTTTGAGATACTACTAATTTTAGTAATGAAGCTATTAAATATTTTATAGTTTGTTGGTCACGTACGTCATAAAAGTTAATCATTCTATCAATAGTTTCTGCACAAGACTTTGTATGAAGTGTTCCTATTACTAAATGTCCTGCTTCTGCTGTTTCAATTGCTGCTTCCATAGTTTCTTTATCACGAATTTCTCCTATTATTAAAATATCGCAGTCTTCTCTTAAAGAGTTTTTAATACCCGTACTATAATCTAAGCAGTCTCTTCCTATACCTATTTCCTTTTGTATAATAATTGATTTTTTGCATTTATGTTTATATTCTACAGGGTTTTCCAAAGTTAATATCTTTTTATTTTGATTTTCATTTATTTCATTAATAAGTGCATTTAATGTAGTTGTTTTACCAGAGTTTGTTTTACCAGTTACTAGTATTAAACCTTGTGGCTGGCTCATCATTCTTCTAACAATATCTGGTACACCTAAATCTTCATATCTTGGAAGTGTATTTTTTATAATTCTTAGTACTATTACTGGAATGTCATCTAATGTTGAAATATTGACTCTTAATCTAATATCTCCAAATACATAAGAAGAATCTAATTTTTTAGTTTCTCTATAGACTTTATCTTTATCTACGTTTCCTCTTACAAAATAATCATAAATTTCTATCATGTCTTCATTGGTTAATTCTTCAGAGTCTTTTACTTCTATTAAATCTCTTCTAATTCTTAAAAAAGGTTTGATACCCGGAATTAAATGTACATCTGAAGCATCTTTTTTTACAGCCTCATTTAAGACTTTTTCTATATCAATCATTGCTTTCCTCCTATGTATTAATAAATAACTAGTTTATTATTTAATTCTTCTAAAGTAGTAATTCCACTTAATACTTTATAAATTCCATCTACAATTAGTGGTTTATAGCCTAATTCTAGTGCAGCTTTTCTTATTTCCATACTAGAGCTATTATTTGAAATTAACTCTTTAATTTCATCATTAATATTTAATATTTCAAAAATACCAATTCTATCTAAATAACCACTTTGATTACAATGTTTGCATCCTGTAGTTTCATAAGTTTTCTTGCCTTTTAAATCAAAATTAACGTTATACTTTTCTCCAATTTTGTTTATTATTTCAATTTCTTTTTCATTAAAGTCTCTTTCTTTTGCACAATGTGGACAAACTTTTCTAACTAATCTTTGTGAAACTGATGTTGCTAAAATACTAGCAATATCATAATTAGATATACCTATTTTTCTAAGTCTTGTAATAACCTCTATACTATCTATTGTATGTATTGTAGATAAAACATAGTGTCCTGTTTGACCTGCTTGCATTGCAATTTCGGCCGTTTCTTTATCACGAATTTCTCCTACTAGAATAATATCTGGGTCTTGTCTTAAAACAGTTCTTAGAGCATTTGAAAAGCTTTCTTTGGCATCTATTTCAATTTGATTTAGTCCATCAATTCTAATTTCTACTGGGTCTTCAATTGTAGTAATATTTATATTTGGATTATTTAAATAATCTATAATGCTATAAAGTGTTGTTGTTTTACCTTCACCAGTTGGTGCAGCAACAACTGTAATACTATTTCTTTTGTTAAAACTATTTTTAACTATGTTTTCATCTTCTGGAAAACCTAATTCAAAAATTCTTCTAATGTTAGCATTTTTCTTTAATAATCTTAGTACAAATTTTTCTCCATGTATATTTTTTTGTGATGATACACGTATATTGTAATCTGGATAAATAAGTATTCTACCATCTTGAGATTCTTGTTTTTCTTGATGCATATTAGAAATTGCTTTTAATCTACCTATTAATTGTGATTGTTTATCTTTATTAATTTCTACTGCTTTAATTAATCTACCATCTATTCTATACCTAACTCTTACTATATCCTCTTGTGGTTCAATATGAATATCACTAGCTCTTTTTTCCATAGCAGTTTTAATAATACTATCTACTAAACCAGAAATATCTGCATCTGCATTTATTTCTTCCGACGCACTTCCTTCATATGTATCTAGTATTCTATCTATATTACTTTCAAAAGTAATATATTTTTCCATAATTAGACCCTTATTTAATAACAATAGTCTAACAACATCAATAGATCTTTTATTTGAAGTATCAGCAAAACAAACTTTTATTTTTCCTGTTGATATTTCAAATGGTATTGCTTTATATTGTTTCATTAGGTCTAAAGATATAAATTCAGTTGTATTTACTTTAATATCTGGCTCTGTTAAATAAATTGCTTTTTCTTCTAATATTTCTCCAATAGCTTGAATTAAAACATAAGAGTCACAAAGTCCTAAAATATTAATAATATCTCCTATTTTTTTTCTTGGATGCCCTTTTTGATAGTCTAATGCTTGTTGAATACTATTTTCTGTAACAATGCCTCTTTTTACAAGTTCAATTCCTAATGGTTGTTTTTTATCCATTTTGTACCTCCATATTCTTTAGTATTAATATTATTATACTACATATTTTATCAAAACAGTGCATTTTGTGCAATTTACATAAAATTACCAATATTTTAATACATATTCTATAGTTTTATTAAATCTTTGGTATATATTTTTATCTAAATTTTCTTGAGACGTACCTTCTGCAATTTTCTTTCCAATACTTAAGTGTACATTAATTAACTTTTTTGTTATACCAGCTTCTGGTTCATCATCATTTACTGCTTTGTATTCACTTTCTTCAAATTGTACTGATTGTATTTGACTTGCTATTTTAGTTTCATTTCTATATATATCTGTACCTCTTAGTTCATAAACAACAGAGCCATTTCCAAATGTTATTCTCGTAGGTTCAACTGTTGCTTCGTTATAGCTTTTTACATCATTTATAAAAAACATATTGAATTTATTAAATTCAACTGCATATATATCTTGATTTTTTATTATATCTACATTAGAAAAAAAATTTGTACTCATGTAAGCAAAAATAGAAATAATAATTGTAGCTAATATAATGTAAACAATTAATGCAATTAAAGTAATACCATTTTGATTTTTCATTATGCTTCTTTAAACTCCTTTACTTTTAATACTTTAACTAAAATTCCTCTATCTTTATTATTAAATTTATATTCTAACTTAACTTTCACTGTTTTTACAAGATCATTTGTGATTTCATCTGGTTCTATTTCAATATTAACATTAAAACTATTTGGAATTTTAAAATCTGCCCTCATTGTTGAAATTACACTATCTATAGTACTTTCCTGAACTTCATTATAACTTAATTTATCTATACGCTCCATAATTTGAACCACAAAAAGCATAGCAACAGAATCTACTTTTGTTCCTGCTTGTATTTCATATATTGATATAAAACATGTTGAAACTGTACCAGCACATATAAGAATAATCGCTATAGCAACTGCTGCATCTTCAAGTGTAAATGCTTTATTTGATTTTAATTTTTCATAATTCATATTGTAATTCCTTTCATAAGTTTTTTAGAAAAATATATAATAATTAACTATAATTAAACATATAATATTTGTAATACATAAGTAAAAACCAATTGGAATAGGCTTTTCTTCTTTAGTATTTACCTTTTTTTGTATTATATTAATTATTTTTTTAATAATTAAACTTATTGCAATTACTAATAATGTAAAATCTATTGTTAATATAGTAGTTGCTTCATATGTAAACATTAAAAACATTATACAAAGTAGTAATATATCTAATGGATAACTGCTTTTCATTTTTTTTCTTAAGTAGAAGGTATTTAGTAAAACAAGAAGAAGTACAATTATTAAATATATAACATATCTATATGCATTAGCATCTTTTTCTACTATATATAGATAAATTATATATATAGTTTGCATTATGTAGCCAAATAATAATACACCTTTTTCTATTTTATAGTTTTCTTTGTCTATTCCAGCTATTATAAATAGTGTAGCAATATAAATTAAGCCAAATATAAAATATATAATAGTGCTTACATTAGAACTATATATACTTAATTTTATAGACATAGCAAATAAAACAAAAACTATACCAGATAATACTTCTAAAATTAAGTATCTTGGTCTTATTTTTTGTTTGCAGTATCTGCATTTTCCTCTTAAAAATATATAACTTAAAATTGGAATCATATCAAAAAAGCTTAATTTATGACCACAATTTGGGCAGTATGAACGCTCATGAGTAATATCTTGTTTTAGTGGTAATCTATAAACTGCTAAAGTAAAAAAACTACCAAACAATGTTCCAATTATGAAGATTATAATATATAAGAATATATCCATTTATTTGCTATTTTCCTTTTTTATTTAATACTTCATTTTTTGCTTAAATTTTACAGGTATTTATAAAAGTTTAGGCATATACACTTTGTTGCATATGCCTTTTGCTTTTATATTATACTATTTATTAAAATTGTACTATATTTTATTCTCCTGCTTTTATAGTAACTTCAGGAACACCATCTGTATAATTTACTGTATAAGTTTTGTCTTTATACGTTACTTCAAAGTTTCCACCAACTACACCATTTGTTGTCTTTACAGTTCCTTTTGTAACGGTCCATCCACCTGTTGATGGGAATAATGATGTTAATATGTCATTATTACTCGTAAAATCTAACTCTTTTCCATTTACATAATATTCAATATCTGCTTTTCCTTGTAAGTTTCCAGCATAATCTCTTATCATTGCCATTGCTGCTTCGTCTCTAGCTTGTGTTGCAGAGTTAAATATACCTCCATCAGCTAATACGTAAGTAATAGTTACACCTGCTAATATTAATAATACAACGATAGTAACTACTAATGCAATAAGTGTAATACCATTTTCATTAGTCTTTTTCATAGTTTTTTCTCCTTTCTCTTTAGATTTTGTTATATTTTTATATTTATTTAAATAAATATAACCTAAAATTATTTTAGACCGTTATTTTCAAAGTATGTTCCAGTTGAGTTTGGGTCTTTTATCTGATTTTTAGAGCCAGAACTTCCTGAAGGGCTATTTCCATCATCTTCTATATTTTCATCTATATTAGTGCTTGCTGAAAATGGGTCAGGTTTACCTGCTATATAGCTTTCTTCTTCTTCAAATACTGAAAGGTCTGCTCCTGTAATATCATAAGTTAAAATTTCCTCTGTATTAAAATTAGTTTCTGTAATTTGCTGATCTATTTCTTCTTTAATGTTTTGTGGAGTAGAATATGCTTGTAATTTATTTGGCACTGCTTTGTTTGCTGGAATATAGTCATAAAATATAACACCTAAAACTAAAACAATTGCCACACATAATAATAACATTATGCATATTTCTTTTAAAATTGATTTAATCTTCATATTTTTCTCCTTTAAAATTA
The DNA here is from genome assembly GCA_947625825.1 of uncultured Clostridia bacterium. Taxonomy (GTDB): domain Bacteria; phylum Bacillota; class Clostridia; order TANB77; family CAG-508; genus CAG-273. The sequence continues at coordinate 24,892 of CANQPV010000003.1, forward strand.
TTGTTACTCAGTTGTTTGTGTACTTTCAGCAGTTCCAGCTGTTTTTTTAAGTTTATTCTGCGTTTGATCCAGTATTAACAGTACCTCCACCTCGTAAGGTTTCTTCTATTACAGTAACATTTGTTACTAAGAATGTTGCTGTTAAATTTTCTCCACTTGGTATTAGTTTAAAATTTCTAATTCTAAAACCTAGCTCTGTATCATCTTCTATATCTGATAAGAATGTTATAATACGGCTATAAGTTCCAGAAACAGTGAAATTAATGTTGTTAGAATTTTCTGAAGAGCCAGATGAGATTTCATATTTTAAATTAACACCTTTTGAGGTAGCATGTCTACCAAGACTTGTTAATAAAAATTCTACTGTATATTCTTCTTTTTGTGTTGCTTTTTTAATTTCATCTTCTGTACTAACACTTGCTAAGTCTAAGTATTCATCTCTAGCAGTTAATAATGTAGAAACATTTTTATCTAATGAACTTGTTTTAGCTGGATAGTTTGTGTTCATTAAAACTTCTGTCTGAGCAATTTCTTGTATAAGTTTTTCATTTTCAAATTTTATTTGCTCTAAACTTAATATTTTTATATTACCAATGGATATTCCTCTAATTATTGCGAAATATGCCATGATAATTAATAATATAATTAAAATACTTATTAAAATTTTTTTCATGGCAAAACTCCTTCTACTGTAAACTTAACTAAATCTCCATCTTTAGTTCCTGCTGTTGAGACAACATCGTTTAAAATTCCTTGTGTTTTTAAAATAACTTTAAAATAACCTAATTGCTCGTATTTTTCTGATTGTGCATTTATAATAATATGATTTTCAGATGTGTTTTCTATAGATGTTAATTGCACACCTTGTGGAATTGAAAACATTATTTTAGTTAATAGGTTAGGAATTGCTTTTTTATTCTTTGTTTCTTCTTCAACTTGTGCTCTAATGTTTTTCAAATTTTCTGTTAATTCTTCATATTCACTTGTTTTATTATTTATTCTTTTAATATCAGAATCTACTGCAGAGATTTGTGCTAAAGTATCTTGTTCAACTTCTAATACTTGTATATTTTTTATATTAATAGAATAATTTAAATACATAGAAAAAGCAGAATATATAACTGTTAAAAATAAAATTCCACAAGCTGTACGAAGCATCCATCTTTCTGTAGCATCCAAACCTCTTTTAAAGTCAAGTTTAAAGAATTTAGATAAATTAGATGATAATACTCCTTTATTTTCTTTAGTGTCATCTTCATCTTTTCCTATTGTAATATTAAACCTTTCAAGAATGTTATTTAAATCGTCTTTCCATTTTTTTTCTTTAAAGTTCATGTCTTTTAGACCATATTCTAATCCTTGTAAAGCTAAGCTAATTGCTGAGTTTACTTCTATATAGTCTTTCATGTTTATTTTTAAACTATCTTTAATAAAAAATGGTTTTAATATTTCACATTTTTCTGTTTTAAAGAATTCTTGGAAATATAAATCTATATTATTAATTACAGACAATGTACCTGTTAAATAAATTCTATCTATTTTAACTGTACTACTTGAAAGTATTTCTTGTACACTACTTACTATTTTGTATAATGTAGGCATAATATCTTCTAGATATTCATTTGCTTCATCTTGAAGTTCTTTACCTTCCATTGTATAAATAGTGCTGTTTTTGCATATTTCATAAGCTTTTGAATAAGAATTTTCCTTTTTATTAATGCTATTTAATACATCGCTAGAGCCTTCTTCTAGCTTTTCTACTGAATATATTTTATTATCTACAATAGTAGTTAATGTAGTTTTTTCTTCCATATTAATAATTAGTATATTTTCTTTTTCTTTTAAATTTGCAATGTTGGAAATACTAACTGATATTGGAGAAATTGTAGATACATTATATTCTGTAAAAGGTTGCATTATTGTACTAATAGTATTTTTATTTGCTGAAACATGAACTACTTTTATTTTTTCTTTATCATCAAGGTCATTTACTAATGCGTATCTTGATTCTAATGCGTTTCTATTATAGCCTCTTTCTGCACAAAATGATTCAAATTCTGTTTCTATTGCTTTTTTTAGGTCATTTTTGTTTAGCAAGCTAAACATTGAAAAATACTGGTAAGTTTCTTCTGATAAGTTAATACTTATTGGAACTTTATAACTATAAGTATCTGATATAATTTGTTTTATTGCTTCACCAATTTTGTCATAAAATTTTATTCCAAAGGAGTTTACTACTAAAATGTCGCGTTCTTTTGTGACTTTTGCATATTTTATAATATTTGGTTCTATATATATTCCTAAGCAACTAGACATTATTTTTTCTCCTTCGTTTAAAATTTTCAAAACTAGTATTATATTTGACAAATTTAGTGAAAACATACTTGAATTTTTTGTTTTATTTGACAATTTTTGATTATTTTTTGTTTTTTCTTTATATATTTTATATGTTTTAAAATAAATGTCAATATGTATATTTATTATTTAATATAATTGTAAAATTTCTGTAACATATTTGTAATATTTAAGTTGCTATTATTTTATGAAAAGAAGTGCAAGTATTATTATACCAAATATTACACGGTATATTGCAAACCATTTGAAATCGCCTTTTTTTAAATAATTTAATAAAAATTTAATAACAAAAATTCCTACTATAAAGCTTGCAAATACTCCAATAAAAAATGGAATACTAAATACAAAGTCTTTTGCTTTAAAAACTGTAGCAGCTAATACTATTGGAGCAGATAACATAAATGAATATTTAGCAGCCGATTCTCTTTTTACTCCCATAATTCTTGCTGTTGTCATTGTAACTCCTGAACGTGAAACGCCAGGAATAAAGGCAAGTGCTTGTGATAGGCCTATTAAAAATGTTTGTTTTAAGCTCATATTTTCATAGTCTGTTACAGATTTGCATTTTTTATCTGCTATGTAAAGTATAATTCCCATTACAATTAAAGCAATGGCTATTATTAAAGGTGTAGTTAAAGCATTTTCTAAATATTTATCTAATATAAAGCCAATAATTCCTCCTGGAATTGTTGCTAAAACAATGTACCAAAACATTCTTCCTTCTGTTGTATTTTCTTTTTTTATTACTTGGTTAAAGCCACCCTTTATTAGTTGTAACCAATCTTTGAAAAAATATAATCCTATTGCTAAAAGTGTGCCAAAATGAAGTGCTACATCAAACCCTTCAAAAGCTAAATTAAAATCTGGGTTATTTATCCAGCCAAACATCCATGGAATTATTGCTAAGTGTGCAGAACTAGATATAGGTAATAATTCTGTTAAGCCCTGAATAATTCCTAAAATTAATGATTGATATATTTGCATTCTATTTCCTCCTTTTAAATTTGTTTTTCTTCTTTATCTATTTGTTTTTCTTTAGCCTTTCTAATTACTTGTAAATCTTCATTACTTAAATTTTCTACTAGCATGCACATTTTGCTTAAGTGTTTATTTACATTTGTTTCTTTTTTAGTTAAAGTTTTCTTTATTTCTTGTTTTTCTTCTTCTACAACTTCTTGTGGAGGTGGAACTTCCTCCTTTATTGGTGTAAAAAGAGGGTCTTTTTGCATTTGTTTATATGCTTTTGAATCTAGCTGTACAGCTACATTCATATAATTTTTTGCTTTATCTTCATCACCTTTTAGCAAAGCAATTTGTGAAAGATAGTAATATGAACCTGCTTCTAAGTCATTTTGTTTTAAAGATTGTCTAAAATAATTTTCAGCTTCATCTAAATCTCCATATATTAATGCAATTTGACCTAAATTTAGCTTTGCATTGTATGCAAGTGAATTAACTTCTGCTGCTTTTTCATAAAATTCTTTTGCTCTTCCAAAATCATTCATCATGGTATATATCATTCCTAAGTTATAATATATATCAAAACTGCCAGGATGGTAGCGAAGTGATGCCATATATATAGATGCCGCTTCTTTATATCTTTCTTGTTCAAAATAAATTTCACCTAATAAATTAGTAATTTTTTCATTTTCGGGAGCATTTTTTATAATGTCTTTAAGTATAGTAATTGCTTCTTCATTTTGCTTATTTTTATTTAATACTACAGATAGATTGTAGTAATCTTCAATGTTTTTTTTGCCAAGTTCAGTTACCCTAATATATTCATTAACTGCTAAGTCGTAATTTTCTTCTTTTGTATAAATTTGCGCTAATAGCTTATGTGCTATATAACTATTTTGATTTCTGTTTAAAAAATTAGTTAAAATTGTTTTTGCTTCTTCTGTTTTTCCGGCTTTTTCTAATATTGGAACCGTTAAGGTAATAAGTAACTCAGATAATTCTATTTTTTTAATTTTTTCTATTGCAAATAATGCTATTGGTAAAATAATAGATAATAAATACATTAAAAGTTTTAAACTCCAATGAAATGGAGTTTTTAAAAATAATTCTATAAAGTTAATTGCAATTCCTATAAATTCTACCGCTAAAACATAAATATATGTTGTATCATTTTTTTTAATTAATTTTAAAAATGTAATTGTAAATAAGGCAATTGCTATTGTTGTAAAAAATATTTTTTCTATCATAGTTCTCCTCTTTATTTAATTTTTGCTTATATTATTTTGTAGATTTTGTTGTGCTTTTCCTAAATTTTTATTTGATTTTACTTTTTAAATTTTTCTTGGTAATTTATTATAGATTTTTCAATTATTTCTTCTGCTTCTTTTCTGCCAAGCATTTTGTCTACTGATGTAGTTTTATTTTCTAATTGTTTATATACTTCAAAAAAGTGCATAATTTCAGAAGAAATTTGTGTTGGTATTTCTGAAATATCTTGATAAGTGTTTAAAAATGGGTCTTGTTTGCAAATAGCAATAATTTTTTCATCATACTCTTTTTCGTCTGTCATGGTTAAAACGCCTATTGGATAGCAATCTACCAAAGTTAATGGCATAATTTCTTCTTGGCATAATACAAGCACATCTAACGGGTCATTATCATTTGCATATGTTCTTGGAATAAAGCCATAATTAGCAGGATAATGTGTTGAAGTGTATAATACTCTATCTAACCTAAGCATTCCTGTTTGTTTATCTAGTTCATATTTATTTCTACCATTTTTGCTTATTTCTATTACAGAAACAAAGTTATCTTTCTTTATTCTACTTTCTGAAATATCATGCCAAATGTTCATTTTTTAATTCCCCTATTCTTATGTTTTTAAAGCATCTTTTTATTATATTTAAAGTGCTTTTTCTTTCTATTATATTTTAAAGCATTTTTTCTTTTTTGTAGTTTTTGTATATATCTTTGCATAAATCTGAAAATTTTATTCCAGATAAATATCCTAATGACTGACTTGTTAAAAGATTTTTTGCAGATGCAACTTTATTCCAAACTTTTTCTGTTGGAATTAATTTATTTTCCTTAATATATTGTGTTAATGCTTCTATACTTTCTTGATAATATTGTTCATAATTTGCCATATTAATAACCTCATATTTTGTTTTTTTATTTATTCTATCATTATATGTTTAATTAAGTCAATTATTTTAGATTTATTATTTATATTGTTTATTTTTAAATTAATTTATAAATTTCTTATATTATCAATATTTATTTTATTCAATTAGTTTTTTTCTATAACTGTAATGATTTTTTATTTTCTTATATTTTTTTGTTTTAATACTTGACATTTTATATATAATTGTAGTACAATAAATTTTGTCAGTTCAAGGTTTTGCATTTTATTTGCAAAATTATATTTATGCAGATGTGGCGGAACTGGCAGACGCACAGGACTTAAAATCCTGCGGTTGAATAAACCGTGCCGGTTCGATTCCGGCCATCTGCACCAGACGGCGATTTTTAAAAATCGCCGTTTTTCTATGCGCCTGTAAGGTTTGCTTAATTTTTGGTGCAAATTTAACATTGTTTTTTTGTAATTATTGTTGTTCTAAGTAAAAATCGCTCAAACGCAGTCACGACTTCACTTTCAGTCACTTTTAGTCACTCTTAAACTTTGTTAACCTTCGATTGTCATGCACTTGATTTGCACTTGATTTTTTTGCTTTGTATAATTACAGTACCAAGCATTTGCTGGCTTTTTTCGAAATCTACAACTGACCTTGTACCTGCTTCAATATGATAAATTGATTTTGATGGAATATCAACTCCAAGCATAATAAGTTTATTTGATAGTTCTTGCTTAGATAATTTCTCCATTTGCCTATATTTTCGTAAATTTAAACCAATAATATTTCTTTTCTGCTCTAAAGCACTATTATAGTTTCTAGCATGTGCCATAAAAATTCCTCCTAAAAACCTTATTTTACTATTGATTTTAACATTTATTTATGGTACTATTGGTATACGGACGTACCAATAATTAATTTTTTACACATAAGAGTTAAAATTAAAGGGTTTCGAAATAATCCATTGTGAAAAAAAGGAAAAATTTGGCTAGTAGGAGAATAATTAAATAAAAGGCTTCTTGGAATAGCTATAAAAGATAGTTTCTTCTTTTAAATTATTGACATTTGCTTATAAATGTTGTATTATAAGAATAACAAAAAAAATGTAGCATATAATAATTATAGGTTATTCAAGGGTAGAAAGTGGCAGCTACCGTGCCAGTGATGGTCTGAAAAAAGATGTAGGGTACGCCGTCCTACTGAATAATCAATAAAAAGGGATACTTCACATAGTATCTCTTTTTACTTTCTTTATTCTATTTTGATTTATTCCATTTTGCAATTTTACTTTACTTATTGGATATATACTTCTAAAAAATAAATCGCCTTTTGCTTTTAGCCTCACAGCAACTAAAGTTAATTCATTAATTTCTTTTATATATTCAATACTACTATGATTTGAATTATAGCCTACATAGTCAGGATTTTGCAAAATATATGGTAATAATTCCATACTTTTATTGTATGATTGTTCATCTTTAAAGTCAGGTTTATGTTTATCGCAGTGCTCTATTCTATCATAAGAAATTTTTATATTTCTAGGCTTTTCGTTTAATTGTAGCAAATTAATTATTTCTTGCTTTAATTCGCCTATTTTTAGTATTTGCTTTTCTTTTTGCAATTTATTTATATCCAATTTATTCATTTTTGCACCTACTTCTATTTGATATTTTTCTCAATACTTTTTACAAAATTATCAACTAACCTTTTAAGCCTATCAATAGGGAAATCAAAAAGATTTTTTACTACTTGAAATTCCTTCTTGTATATTTTATTTTAATTTATTATTTAATTTAATATTTAATTTAAGCAAAGCTACGTAAGCTTTTACTTATGATCTAGTACTTATTAATTTAGCTAATATAACACAAATGAAAAAGTGTTAGAACATCTAGAACACTTTTTTTAGAAAGTGTTCTGTATGATTAGGAACAGACTTCCTAATAACCTTTCTTTCTAGTATTGACAAACAAGTGAATTGATAGTAAAACAAATATAGGAAATGAGCTACAGAGTGGTTGCCGAGAAAAGATTAGTAATAACCATTCCCTCGTCAAAGCAGAATGGCTATTTTTTATTACCTATTTCCTATAACTAAGAATATACCATATAAAAAATAAAAATTCAAGTATTTTTAAAACAAATTTTCGTGCACTTATGTGCACTTAAAAAGGTGATAGAAACGCATAGATAGCCGATTTTTATAGCACATCTGCACCAAAAAATGCTAAATTTTAACCAAATTTAGCATTTTTTACTTTTTAATAAAATACTTCTGCCACAAATGCTTTATATTTTTTATTGACATAACGAATAAAAAAATAGTATAATAAATATACTAAAAAGAAAGAAAAAATAGTTTATTTAAATGGAGTGTGAAGAATTATGTCAATAGAAAAACAAGAATTATTTAAATCCATAGAAACTTTACCAGAAGAACTTGCTCTTCAAGTTCTTGATTATATAGAATACTTAAAATTTAATTCTATTATTTATAATGCTCCTAAAGATTTAATAATAAAAGATGAAGAAGATCTAAAAAAGAAATTAGAAGAAGGAATTGAAAGTACAGAAAAAGGAGAAGTATATTCTCTAGAAGAGGTTTTTGAAGAAGTACAAAAAATATAAATCGGAGACTTTAAAATATGGAAAAATATAAGATAAAATTTTCAAAGGAAGCTAGAAGTGATTATTTTGATATTATTAGATAATATTAAATATGATTTAATAGAGCCTAATATTGCTAATAAATATGCAAAATTGATAAAAGATGAAATTAAAAAATTAGAATATAACCCACAAAGATTTTCTATTATAGATATTAAAGCAAAGAATTATACTAATATACACAAGTTAATTATAAAAAATCATATTGCTTTTTATAGAATAAATGATAATAATAAAATTGTAAATATTGAACGAATTTTATATGGAGCTTCTAATTGGCAGAGTAAAATTTGAAATTATTTTATATTATTAGTCTATTTGCTCGGAAACAAATTGCAAAATGCTTGTAAATAGTGGTTCTTAGCATTTAGACTTTTTTTATCTGCACCAGACAAAAACTACTGAATTTTAGGAATTTCAGTAGTTTTATTGTATAGAAAATATGGCATATCATATAATATAAAATTTTTAGCTTAGAACCATGAGTTATTACTAAAGCAGTAATAAAATTAAAGTTTGCAATATTATTTTTTTCTTCTATCAATAGCATATGCACTACCTGGTGTGGTTTTTGCTACGTGTTTTACTTGTGCTGCCACTTCTCCAATTTCTAGAACATTTTTAAATCTTCCTTTATCTATAATAACTACACCTATAGAAATTGATGTTAGAGGGAATTGTTCTATAATACATTTTCTATTAGGTACTTCTAAATAACCTCTTTCTATATCTTCTTCATTAAAATATTTTAACACGCCTTTATCAAACTCTAAAATAATATCTTGGCATATTTTTTCGCAGTCTATACTAGAAGTAATTGCAACGAAGTCATCTCCACCAATATGACCAATAAAATTATCTTCTGTTTCAGTATTTGAAAGATGGTTTACAATACATCTAGAGGTAAATTTAATAATTTCATCACCTTTTAAAAATCCATAAATATCATTATATGCTTTAAAATTGTCTAAGTCTACATATAAAATAGCAAATTCTTCTTTATTTAATAATCTTTTTTTCATTTCTGCTTGAATTTGTACATTGCCTGGAAGTCCAGTAAGAGGGCTTACTCTACGGTTTGTATCTAGAAGTCTAATTACATTTTTTATAGTATAGTATAAATATTCTTCATCAATAGGCGCTTTAATATAATGTTCTACGCAAGCTTGTAGTATTTCAACTCTATGCTTTTTTTCTTTAATAGATGAAATAACTATAATAGGTGTTATACTGTTATCTTCATTTTGTCTAATTTTATTGCAAAGCTCTACTATATTTTCTTTAATACCATCTTCATTAATTATAATTAATGATGGAATATTTTTTAAAACAATTTCAATATCTTTTGTTTTTGCTTTTTTAAATTTATAATCTGACTCTTTTTTAAATAACTCTATTAACTTATTTTTTAGGTCGTTATTTTCATCAATTATATAAATTTCTTGTGCCATTTTTATCTCCTTTTTCTATAGTTTTTTATTGCGGACTATACACAAGTTCTGTTGCAGCGTTTTCTGTGTATCCGCTAACATTTGTTACTTCAATAGAAATTATATTATTTCCTTCTCGTAAAGTTAAAGGTCCTACTTTTACTTCTTTTAGGTTTATGTTTGTAGCAGAATAAGTTTCTCCATTTAGATTAATTGTAATATCTTTTATTCCATCTTTATCTTTTACTTCAAAAGTAAGTTCATCTCTATTTTTGAATACAGCTATTTCTGGTTTTGATGTTGATGTTATTATTTCTTTTTCTATTTGTTCTACATTTCCATTTAAATCTTCTGCAATAATTGTAATTGTTCTAGTTCCAGGAGCTAATGTTAATTCTTGTTTTAATTCTTTTTGCCCCTCTGTTTCGGCATAAATAGTAACTTCATCTTCTTCTTCCCATTTATAAGTAATACTTGAAATTGCTGTTTCATCTTTAGCTATAATGATCATTTTGTCGCTACCATTTGATGTATCTATTTCTATAGTTGGTTTTGTAATATCTACTCCGTCTAATATAAATTGTTTTTGGTAAGTTACTTGTTTACCATTAACATCTTCTACTATAAGGTTTAATGTGCTATTATGTCCTAAAAGTGTAATTGTTTCTTCTGCTGAATAGTTATTTATTGGTACAACATTTTCTTCTCCGTTATCCCAAGAATATTTAATTTTCATAATTTCAGTATTGTTTTCTATGTTAACAATAATTTCATCATTTATTCTTTGAATATTAACTACCGGTGTATTTCCTGGCTTTTTATCTTCTATATTTTTATATATTGCATAGCACCCTTCACCTGATAGTATTAATCCAAAAATCATAATACTAATAGCAAAGAACATAACTATACTTTTTATTTCTGATGGTTTATTTGATTTTTTAGTATTTTGTGTGACAAGAATTTGGTTCATAAAATTAAACCCTCCGTAAATATTTTATATAAAAATTATAACATAAGCATTTTTTAATGTAAACCTATAAAAATAAAAAAGATGTGAATTTTTAAAATGAAGAAAAAAGCTTTGTCTTAAGCTTTTAAGGTATTTAGACCTATTTGCTTAAGACAAAAGCTTTATTTTTAGTTTATAATACAAATTTCTTAATTAAAATTGTTCCACCTAATAACATTGAAGTTGATGCTAATGCTAAGATTATATAAGTTGGCGTATTACCTGTTTTGATTGATAATATTACTGGTGCATCATCTATATCATCTTCTCCATGTACGTTATTTCCTGGAGTTGAGTCTATATCTGGTGAATTATATTCATTTTCGTCTTTATATATTTCTGCCCAGTTTGTTTTTTGTCCTAAATTGTCTTTGCTATTTTTCCATGTTAGTACAATTTCAACTGTTGCACTTTCGCCTGGTTGTAATAATTTATCTGTTAATTGATCTGTTAATACTTTGCCATCTTCTTCTCTCCATTTAGGATTGTCTTTTTTATCAAATGTTAATCCTTCTGGAATATAATCTATTATTTCTTTTGCATAACCTGCTATTTCACCTTCGTTTGTTACTTTTATTACAAATCTAAATTTAACTGTTGTTTTGCTAAGTTGATTTGATTTTATTTCAACTTTTGCAGGTGCTTCTGGGTTTTCATTTCCAGTATGTCCTGTTTTGTTTACTGTTGTTTTTCCGTTATATGTTACTATAGATTCGCTTACCCATTTCTTTAATGATAAATCAAAGTATTTTACTTTTATATGTTCTTCATCTATATCATCTTCATTTTCTTTATCATTATTTGGCTCTGAGTCTATGTCTTCAACTTCATTACCATCTTCATCAGAATCATCTGTAATTTCTGCTATGTTTGTTATTATTCTATCTGATGTATTTGGCTCTACTACTTGGAATGCTATTTTTACATCTTTATAATCTGGCATTGTCATTTCTTTAGTAAATGCATTTATTAAGTTTTCGCCTTCTGTTTCTTCTTGCTCTTTTGATAAATAATCTGTTTCTATGTATTCAGCTTCTTCAACATTTTCTGTTTCTTCTCCTTCTGCTGTATACATTTTCCAACGATATTCTATATTAGTTTGATGTTCTGGTAAAAATACTAGTCCTTCTGGTAAATCATCTTTTACTTTTGTAGCATACCCTGCAGTATTTCCTTCATTAAATATTCTTAATGTATATGTAACAATATTTCCATTTGCTACTTCTACTGGGTCTTTTGGATGTGTATATGTATTAGTTTCTTTATCATATACTGGCACTCTATTTGTTATTTGAGTGTCATTTACACCTGTAATAAATTTTCTTAATGCTAAGTCAAATCTCTTTAATTCTAATTTTTCAAAGTCATCATCATCTTGTTGACCTGGAATGTATTTATCTCCACGTTCAATTTCTGTGTCTTTGTATGTTGGTAAGTCTTCATCTGATGGTAAGTTATCTTCTACTATATTATCCTCTGGTTTTGAATTATTGTTTGCTAAGCTATTAGCTGTAGAATCTCTATCTAATAGATTTTGATTATCTTTGTCTTTATAGCCTGTAACTTCTGCAATATTTGTAATTTTTTCATATAAGTCTATACCATCTTTTACTTTACACCTAATTTGGACATCTATGTAATCTAAAGTAGAACTACTAAATGCTTTTAATAAAACTTTATCTTGGTCTGAAGTTCTTTGTTTATATATTTCATTTCTATTTGCAGAATTTGTAGTGTTTGGTGATGTAATATCTGTTGTTACTGTTCTACCATCTCTAGATACTGTCCAACCATATTTTGCATTTAATTCATCATTTATTAAAAATTCTAATTGTTCTGGCAAATAATCTGTAATTTCTGTTACATACCCGTCTATTTGTCCTTCATTATATACACGAATTGTATAAGTTACAATATCTCCATTAGAAACACTAACTGGATTTTTTGAATGCTCATATGTTGCTGTAGTATTTTTTCCATTTGCTAAATTCTGTGTTTTTACATCTGGAACTCTACTATACATCTTTATATTTTCTCCAGATTGAACTGAATATATAAATTTTCTTAATGCTAAATCAAAATATTGTCCTTTTAATATTAAATTTTCAAAATCGTCATCATCTTGCTGACTTTGTTCACCATAATTTTGTCTATTAACATCATTTGGAATAGAATCTCTATCTTGTAGTTTTCCGTCTTTATCAGCTTCTTGTGTAATTTCTGCAATATTTTTTAATGTTTGATCTTTATTTCCTACTTCTGCCACTACTTCGCATTCAATTAATAAGTCTTCATAATCTAATGTAGTTCCATCAAACGCATCAATTAATTTATTATTTAAGTGATCAGTTGTTACTGTTTTTCCATCTGTAGATAATTTCCAACCATAATCTTTATTTGTTGTACTATCTGTTAAGAATTTTAATCCGTCTGGCAAGTAGTCTGTTACTTCTTTTGCATAACCTGCTACTTCGCCTTCATTATATACTCTGATAGTATATAATACTTTATCTCCTTTTTCTACTCTTAAAGGCTCTTTTGAATGTACTTTATTAGCTGTTTCTGTTTGACCATTTTTTAAATTTTGAAGTTCTTCATTTGAAATTGATGGTGTTCTAGTAGAAGTTATATCTATTCCATCAATATTAGTTGTTTTATCATTTATTTTTGTAATAAATTTTCTTAATGCTAAGTCAAATTCTAATTCTGGTGCATATGTATATATTTTTTCATCTTCAAATGTTTCTTGCTTCTTTTCTACAATAACAACTGGCTGATCTTTTTGTGCATTTGGGTTTTCTACTGACCAATATGTTGCTGTTGTTGTAAAGAATGAGCCTGAAATTTTTAATTTTAGATTTGTAGTATTAGTTCCTGTTGGAATTGAAATGTAAAAATTTTCGCCTAATAAATTTTTTATATTTTGTTCTGTTGTTATTTTATCTGATTTTAAAAGTTTAACATCTGTAACATTGTTTCCAGCTCCATCTGTTACTGTTACATTTAAAGAATAATTAATATCAGTTCTTGATGCATTCATCTTATATGGTCCTAATATTAATCTATTTCCTTGATTTACTCTTGTAATAGTTGTATCTTCTAATTGTACAGGTTGCATTTGTAAAGTATTTTTATAATTGTAATTTGAATTTTCTTCTGCAGTATTTACTAAATATTTAAACAAAGCTGTACATGCATGCATTCTATCCCAACCATTTGTAAAGTAATCTGAATCTCCAGTTCCTCTTTCACTTAATGGTTTTTTTAAACTCTCCTCTTGGCTTCGTACTGAATTTAAATAAAATTCAAAATTTCCATTTGTTATATGATAATCACCATCACTATTTGTAAAATACCATATTGCTAACTGTTGTACTGCATCTATATCGTCATCTGTTAAATATGAAAATTCATCGCCATTTATATTTGGAAAGCCTTGTTTTTCAGCATAATTTTTAGCTGATTCTAGTAAAATTGCTTTATTCTCTGTAGCTCTATTCATTTCTTCTGAAGATGCATTATTTAATGCTGGAACATAAATATTATCTAAAAGCCACATTAGAGATGCATAGGTTGTATTACTTTGAGGTAAGAATTTTTTATATTCTTCTGTAATGTTATCTTGCTTTAAATCAAAATATTTTGTATATTTTGTTTGTTGTGGCTTTCCTGATAAAAGGTCATCAGAGCCAAAACCAGGTCCTCCTTTTAAGCAATATATAGTTTGTCCTATGTCATTCTGTTCCTCATAAATTTTCCATATATTTTTTTGACTATTAGCTAATTGATAGCCATAACCTGATTTTCTTAAAAATTTAATATTTAAGGTCTTACCTTGACTATCTATTGCTGCTTGTACCATTCCAAATGAATTTAGTACAATTGTTATTAAGAACAATAATGTAAATATTAGCGCTCCTTTTTTTAATTTCATTGTTTTTACCTTCTTTCCTAATATTACTATTTAAATTTATTTTACTTTTGTTTTTATACTATGTCAATAGCACTATTTTACACATTTTCCATATTTTTTTTGCATTGACACTTTTTTTCTTACGGATTTTATTATTACTAATTCTATAAGAAATTTATAGTCCTATATTACAATTATATTACATTTTTGTCATATTTTCAAGGGTTTTGGCGAATAAATTGGATATTTTCTTAGATTCCGTAGCAATTTACAGAATTTATACATTTTTTTCCATATTTTTATTGAACTAAAATGATATACTAATTGCATTAATTAGCTTTCTATAAAGTAAAAGAAAAAGCATATGAAATATTAATTTCATACGCTTTTTCCTTTTTTACGGGTTCATGTTTTTCCAGAACCTGTCTATTGCTTTTTGTCTAACTGCTTCCGGCAAATCCTCTTTTTTGATACTTGTGAATTTGCCACACTCCGGGCACTGGAAAACGTAAACCTGTTCATCTTCACCCTCCAGATGGCCATAGTCGCAGATTATGAAGATATCATCCTCAGAAACTGCGAGCAGTGCTTGGCATCCGCCGCCACCATGTCCGTTTATATTTCCAGTGCAAGTTCTTTCAATTTCCCAACTTTTCGGATTTCTTGTTGATAAGACTCTCATGATGTAACCTCCTTAAAAGAAATTGAATTGATATAGATGCAACTTGTGCAATGTGTATATATTATAGCAAAGTATATGTATTATGTCAAATTTTAAAATTTATGAAAAACTGTTATTAGTAACAAAAATTATTTAAATATATAAACCAAAAACAATTAAGTAAAGATAGCAATAAAAAAGGTAAGAGATGAAAATAATAATGATATGTCGAAGTAAAAAAGACTTGTAACAAATGCCTAGAATGATTTAATATTATCCAAAAATTTAAAATATAAAATTAAACTTTATGTAAAATATGGTATAATATGCTTAATAAAAATAAAATGGAGGAAATTTATGCAAGTATTCAGATTATGCAAATATGAAGAATTTAAATCTATATTAGTAAAAAGAAGCTTTGAATATGTTGGACAAGAATTTCAAATTAATTCTCAAAAAAATACGCATCAATATTTACCAAATGTAAAATATATGCATTTTTTTAAAGATGAAATTAGTTTGCTATATTTAGCAGGACATAAGGGCGATTATGTTTTTGTTTATGATATTCCTGATGAGATTTTAAATGCTTCAAGTGGATATGGCTTTTATTTTGATTTTATTAATTTTTCTTCTATTAATAAAATAACTGAATACGCAATAGACACTAAGAAAATTGGATTTGAACACATAAAAAGAATTTATTCTATAATACAGGATTTAGATTTTGATTATTTTCCAGAAGTTTCTGAAATATATAATAATTTAATTTGCATATGTAATTTTGATTTGTTGAAAGAAAAAATACAAAAAATATTAACAGGGCCCAATGCTGCTGAAGCACTATCTAAAAATATTGAAGATTTATTAAAATTAATACCAGAAATTGAAAATATTATTAATTTTGACCATAGGCATCCACATCATAACTTAGATGTTTGGCAACATACTCTAGCTGTAATAAGAAATTTAAATACAGATGATTTTGAACTTAATATGGCAGCATTATTACATGATATTGGAAAGCCTTTTTCATGTCAGGATGGTGAATTAAGACATTTTCATGGACATCCTGAGAAATCGTATCAAATGACTATCTCTATATTAACAAGGTTAGGCTATGATAAAGAATTTATAAACAGAGTATCATATTTAGTAAGGACTCATGATACAATCATTGACCCTAATAGTTTAGATTCTACCTATGATATGATAAAAAAAAGATTAAAATTACAGTATGCAGATGCTAGAGCCCACCATCCTGATACAGTAGAAAAAAGAGTTAATTTCTTAGACAGCATAGAAAAGCAATTACATATATCTTTAGATGGATTTGAGATATAATTAAACTTAATTATATCTACAAAAAACTTACGAAACTCTTTAGAGCTCGTAAGTTTTCTTAAATTGGAGGCATACTCCGGATTGATGTTTTTATAAAGTTAGTAGTATCAATGCTTACAAGGCACAGAATGTGAAAATTAACGTAGTGTTAATGTAGTTTTTAAAAGTAATTTTTATCATTTTTCATTAACAAATATTTTATTAAAAATTGTTTTTACAAATTCATTATCATTCATTTTATTTTCTAAATACTTGTTGAAATTATCTTCATTTATCTCATTACTTTTTATATCATTATAATTAGGATATAAGTTTTCAATTTGTTTTCTATTTACTTTGTATGAATTACCACTAAAATTAAAAGTAATATCTTGAACATTATCAATTAAAGAAAATATAGATACAGTATTATATAATAAACATTTTTCTAAATATTGATTTTCATTTATATACCAGTCTGTAATATGATAATCAATAGTTAATCCTAAATTTTCTGAATCTATTTCAAACACATATCCGTACTCTGAAAGAGGCAAACTATCTATTAAAT
>CANQPV010000004.1 GCA_947625825.1 uncultured Clostridia bacterium
TACTGAATATTTACTCATTAAAAATACACCTCCAAATGTTAAACTTTTTTGTCTAACATTTGGGGTGCACTTCATTTGAACTGGAATTTTTTGCTTTTAGTTTATTCTAGGATTACTTCTTTGCTTTATTACTATGATCTATCCTTTTTTATCAAATAGATGAATTAAAAACCTGTCATTTTTTAACTGACCTGTCCCTAAGCACTTAAAAACGAGCATTTGGACCTGTCCCCTTCTTAATGAATATAATTCCTACTGCTAATATAGTAACTACTGCTAGGGCAATTCCTATGTATACAATTTGTGTTAAACCAAATGGTGGAATTACGACTACTGTTTCTGCTTTGCTACTGTCTACTTCTGCAGGTACTGTAGTAGGATCTTGATTACCTACAATAGAGTATGCCATTCTTCTACCTACTGTATTAGATGTTTGAAGTATTTCAGAAACATTTTCATAAACTTTATTATCACTTTCATTTTGGCTAAGAATTGTTTGTGATAATACTAAGTTTTTAGATTCTTGTTCCCCTGGCTTTAAGTTTTTATTTAGACTTGTAGTTTGTAAAATATTATTATATAAATTTAATTTTTGTTTAACATTATCATCAAGTAATTCACTATTAATTGTATTTGAATTGTTTGATTTTACTAATGTCCAATTGCTATTATCTTGTGTTCTATATTGTAAATTGTTTGGTACATAGTTAATTATTGTATTTGCAGATGTAGTTACTTTATTACTTTCTAATGCTTCTGTTCCTTCATAATAGAAGTTTTTACTTACATAATCTACTTCACTGGCATTTTTTACTGTTAATTCATAAGTTATTTGAATAGTTGCACCGTACATATATTCAGCATCTATAATTGCTTGGATTAATCCATTTTCTTTATTCTTATATAGTGATTCTACAATATTATTGATTTGTGTTCTATATGAATAACGATTATATGTTTTATTTGTTTTGCTTTCATTATAATATTCTTCATATTTATTATTTTTCATTTGGTTATTTAAGTTATATGAATTACCTGCAAGCCAAGACAAATTGTCTACGGTTTTATTTGCATCAAACATTACTTTTCCATCTTCTAAAACTACTTTAACATTAGTTACTTTTTCGCTAAGTTCTAACTGAGCTTTTGGTCTTTCTGTAAGTCCAAAGTCAATATTGTTTAAAACATATTCTCCGTTTTTATCGTTATTATATAAATATTGTTCTCCATTACTTTCGATGTTAGAGCCATTTGAAGATGTTCTGCTATATTCTACTTCTGTAGCAATAATACCTGTTTCTGCTACCATATTAGTATTAGTAATTAACTCTTGTATCATGTTATTATCAATTTTTTCAGCATATGGTGATGCTAATATTTGTGCTTTATTATTGCTTACAGCCTCTGTAGAATAATTGTTAACACTATTTCTACCTTGATAAGTTTCATTTTTATATGTAGTTTTGTTATTTGATATTCTACCAGTATTTACTGTTATATTATCCCATAAGTCTTTTGCATCAGATACATTTGTATCTTTATTAGCACTTAACTTATCTGATTCTAAAATATTATAGTATTCATCTGTATATTTTGAAACTGTTATATTATTTTTTAAGTCTTTACTATATACTGTTGATTTAAAGTCTTGACCGTTATATGATACTGCATTTGCTCCGCCGTTTGGCTGAGTTAAAACAGTTGCTGTGTTATTTCCGTATTTAAATCTAACAATATAATTTCCTGGTATGAAATCTGTAAATTTATATGATCCGTTTTCGTCTGTTTCAGTTACTTGCCATACGTATTCGCTTCCATTTAATAGTTTTTCTACTAACTCTACAGTTACACCTTTAATTCCAATCTCATCTTTTTGCCTTACACCGTCTCCTATTATTGCTCCATTTACAGTTTGAGTTCTTTGGTCTTCCCAAACTATACCATTTATGCTTCTAATAGCACTTACATCTAAAGCAACTTTTATACTTTTTGCCCTATCTGTATCATCTTCAAAGTTTCTTTCATATTTTTCTCCTTGTAAATCATTTAAGTATAAGTTACCAGGTGTAGAATTATTGTCTATAATTCCTGCTACTGTATTATTGCCGTTAATTGTTACATCATTTGGTAATTTTGATTCATCTTTATAATAGCTCTTGTATCCATTAATTTCAACATGATTTTGTTTTAAGCTATTATTACTATCTAATATAACTGGACCTTTCTCATCTGAGTTTACTTTAAATGTTAAATAAATGTATGCTTCTTCACCTGTTTGTAATTTTTTATTGCTTAATCCATGTATATATATTGAATTATACTCTTTTTCTATGTCTGATTGTGATGCATTTCCATAAATACTTAATCCACAGTAATTACCATTTGAATTTTTTACAGTAGAATAACTGCTTTTAATATTTTTTGCATAATTTATTTCTTTTAAGTTTAAGTTATTAATCATATTATAATAAGATTCTGCTGGTAATGATAATTCTTCATTTATACCATTTGCATTATACATTACCCAAGATAGATCAGGCATATATGTATAATCTTTATCATAATAATCTACTACTTCAGTAATTTCATTTAAAATTCCTTGTGATATGTTCCTAATAGAAATTTTATATGTAACATATAATTCTAGTTCTTTACCGTACAAATTTGTATTTGCTGCTTTATATTCATAATCTGATTTATATATTTCCCTATTATAATAAGAGTTATAGTAGTTTTCGTAATCTTGCATTCTTAATTCAATTCTCCAATAGTCATCATTTGAAGAACGTTTATCATATTTATATACTTCTGTTTTTCCATTTATTTTTGTTGCTGCACAGTAAATATCTTTTCTTAATGCTATATTGTTTTGTTGTCTTCTCCATAATCCTAAGTTTATATAGTATTGTCCGTTATAAATTGGAGGTTTTGTTCCTATTCCTGGAACTACTGCACTTTCTGTGTTAACAACAAATTTATTGTATACTGGATATATTTCTACATTTCCATTTTTATAAGGTGACCCTGTATAAGCTTGAATTTTGCAGTCTTCTATATATTGTAATTTTTTCCAAATAATTTCTTGTTGACTACTATTTTTTCCATATTCGTTAACAATATCTTTGTATATTTGAAGCAATGCATTTTGATCTGGATATCTATAATTTTTGCTTATATATTCTTTAATTCTTTTACTAATTTGACCTTCATTAATAGTTTGTGTTTCTAATATATTTCCATTTGCGTCAATAGTATAGAATTCATCTATTAATTGTACTTGTACTGCCACATATTTTCCGTTTTCTTGTAGTTCATAGCCCATTAAGTCTTCTATAGAAAATGTTTGATTATAGTATTTATTTCCTTCTTGTAATAGTTTACCACTTTTTAAAGAATTATTAGATACATAGCCTTTTGGTGATGAACCAATTTCTGCAAATTTATTGTTATATTCATTTCTTACATTTACATCTTCTGTTCCTTTTGAAGTTCTAGCCCATACATCTGTATTATATAAGCCTGAATTAACCATGTCTGATACAGAATTTTGATGAACTATATTTCCGTTTTGATCTTTGTCTGCTAAATATTCTGTTGGTATATAATTTTGTCCATTATATTCAAATGTAACATAATATTTTTTAGAAACATCTAGTCCATCAAATTCATAGTAGCCATCTTCATTTGTTAATTGTGGATTTACCCTCTTTAAAAGTTCTGCACTTGTTAATTGACTTCTGTCTGCAGTAGATAGTAAATCTACTACTCGTCCTATTGGTTTTCCATCTCTATATTGAATATTTCCATTTGAATCTAAAATACATTCATATAATGTTACTTTTATATTAGGAATAGTTCTATCGTTTGAATCACTATTACTATATAATTTTGCATTTATACCATCAGCTGTATTTGTTTTTCCATCTAATGCATCTTCCCACACATAGCCACCTAAATTCATAGTTATTGGAGTTGGAGTTGGCGTTGGCGTTGGTGTTGGCGTTGGTGTTGGCGTTGGTGTTGGGGTTGGAACTTTTGAAGCTTCTAAATTAATATTTAATTTATATAAATTTCTTTCTCCCCATGCATCTATTATATCTTGTTGTTTTAATGGATTTTCTGTTACATTAAAGCTATACCCAACTACACAAGAAGTTAATAATCCAGTTTTTGCATTATAGTTATCTTTATGTGATGTTTCAATAGGTGTTGCAACTAATTGATGTCCTTTTAAATTACATTGA
The DNA here is from genome assembly GCA_947625825.1 of uncultured Clostridia bacterium. Taxonomy (GTDB): domain Bacteria; phylum Bacillota; class Clostridia; order TANB77; family CAG-508; genus CAG-273. The sequence goes on from CANQPV010000004.1 coordinate 4,245, forward strand.
ATTGCATAAACAGTCATATAAGAATATTCTACATTTACATTAATATATCTTACTATTTCATTATTATTTGAAACACCAATATTTGGGTTTTTAACTTTAATATAAAATTCTTGTGAGCTAACTGGATATGAATTTTCTGTTCTATCTACATATCCATCTGATTCTACTGGATTAAAGAAATCTAATTTATTTTCTTTTCCATTCTGAATATAGCTTATAATTTGTAAATTTTTAATGAATACTTTGTTATTCTTATCATTATATCCTTTTACTACCATATTAGAAATTCCAGCAAATTTTGCTGATGCAGAATTTCCTTCTATATAATCAATTTTATATGGACCAAAGATTAAGTATTTTCCTTCTCTATTTGCAATTACTTTTGTTTTTTCAGAAGTTACATCTTTTATTGGAGCATTTACATTATCTTTTAATTCGTTTTCGTAATCTCTATAGTCTAATGCTTCATCTTTTAATTGTTCTGCCATATCTATGTATGTAAAAGTTGCTCCACTTTCATAAAAGTTTTCACCTTTATTCATTTCTGGGTTTAACCACATTGCTACTTGTCTTACTGCTTGGCTAATATTTTCACCTTTTTTAAAACTACTTGTTGAACCATATAAGTATACTCCATCATAAGGAGCTATATAATTGCTTGGTGCTGTGACTATATATGCTCCAGATGGTACCATTTCTGTATGATTATCAGTACATTCATAATAAGTATTAGAGTAAAGTTTTGATGGAAGAGAAGTTTTATGGCTATTAGAACTAACACTTCCAGTTGTTCCTTGTAATGCTCTAATTGTTGCAACTGTTTCTAACCCAGATTTTAAACTAACACCTTTTTCTATACAATATAGCTGTGCATTTCCTACTGTTGGAATAAATACTTTGTTTATATTGCTTGGTAATGCTTCTATCCAAAAATTTTCACTACCACCATGAGCTCCAACTGTTTCTATAGTTCCGCTAGTAGTAGAACCATTTATAGCAAGTGCTTCTTTTGTAAGTTTAGCTACTTCTTGTACTTCTTTACCATCTATTTTAATTATAGCAGTAAACATTATTGTTAATAGAATAAAAACTGCTATTATTCCTGTTATAAGAAGTGCTATTTTCTTTTTATTACTCATTATTTGCCTCCTCTCTATAATATATCTTCTTCTTTAAGGTTTCTTTTTATTATTACTATTCCAATTACTACTATTAATAAAACTGCTAATGCTAATGTAGAATAAATTACTACTGTACCAGTTGCTGTAGAAAGTATAATATCTGCTTTAGATATATCATCTTCTGTTTCTATCATGTTAGCTTCTATAGAATCTATATCTGGCTCTCCATATTCATTATAACTTTCATAAATTTCTGCATTATTATTAATTATTGTTCCAATATTGCTATTTGTAATTTGCGCACTTAAAATAAGTGTTATTTCCTTGCTTTCCCCTGGTTTTAAAATAGTATTTTCTAGACTAGTATTGTATACTGTATTGTTGTTATCTGAAATATACCAATCTTTGTTTAGTTCTGAACTAAATTTGGTATTTTTTGGTAAGTAATCAATTATTTTTTTAGCATAACCAGAAAGTCCGCCTTCATTTGTTACAACTATTTTGTACTCAATAACAATGCTTGCTTTATTAACATCTCTTTTAAATATTTCTACTTTTTCTAGTTTTGAGTCATTTGTATTATATGTTTTTGTTCCAACAGTTGGATTTGTTACTGTAATTTTACTAATATATTTATCTATTTTTAAATCAAATTTGTTTGCTACATATAATCCAATATCTATATCTCTAACAGTTTCGTTTGTTATTTTTATAGTATCTGTTACACCTGCATGAGATTGCTTTCCATTTAAAGTAATTAACATTGAAATTGCATCTGAGTTATAGCTTGTACTAATATTTTCCTTTTGATAATCTGTAATACTATATTTGCCAGCATCATATAAAAAAACTATTACATAATTTCCTTTTTCTAGGTTAGTAAACTCATAACTTCCGTCTGCTAAAGTTTTTGTTGTTTTTTCTGTTCCATCTTGTATATCTTTTACAACTTCACTATTTTCTCTTTTAAATAACATTACTTCTATTCCAGATAATAATTCTTCTGTTTCTTCTCTTTGTCCATTTCTATTTTCATCTAACCATGCAGTACCTGTTATTTTGTATTGACTATTATCGTCAATTTGATTATCATTTCCATTTTGGTCTTTATATAATTCTGGATTATACTCTATAATAGTAGTAATACTATTTGATTTTTGAATTTCTGTTCCTTGTGCTGTAATAGTACCTAAGTTATTAACTGTTTTATCTTTCTTTTCTGTATCTAATAAGTCTGCCTGTGCTGTGATTTTTACCGTTTCTATAGCACCTTTTTCAAATTTTGTCCAATTTATTTTTGCTGTATTATCTAATGTAGAAGTTACTTCTTTAATTTTACCTTTGCTTGTATATTCCATTTTTTTGAATGTTAAACCTTCTGGTAATGCATCTTCAAAAATAGTATCATTTGCATCTGAATCCCCTATATTTTTTATAGTAAATTCATATGTAATTTCTTTAGCTTCTTTTAAATACTTTTCTGAAGATGAAGTTTGTGTAATTTCAAATTTTGGTGTGCCAACATGATATTGTAAAATATTAGAAATTTGTTCTTCTGTTTCATTAGATGATGCTTTTGCAATAAGGTCGAAATTGCCTGTAAAACTATCTATTTCAAGGTTTAGCTTAATACTTTGTAAATAGTTTGCTTCTAATTTTGGAATTCTAGCTATTAAAGTATTGTTTTCAATTTTAATATAGTCTTGATTATTTCCATCTTTATCTGTATAGCTTATTTCATTTATTTTTATGCCATCTGGAATGTTTACAGTTACTACTACATTGTTTAATTCTTCTTTTGGTTCTAGAATTAATGTAGTATATAATACATTTCCTCTATTAAGAGTTGCATTAGGGTCTCTTGGTACAGATAATGTTAATATTAATTTTCCTTCTTTTTTCGTAAGCATATATTCATTTGAGCTAACTTCTTTTTCTATATTTTGCGCTGTTACATTTACTTTGTTAGTTATATTTCCTAATGTGCCTTGTTCCATTTTAAGATCATAACTTGCTTTTGCTGTTTTATTAACATCTATATTTCCAAGTGAAATTTTTACTGTTTGTTCATTAGAGTCTACATATAGCTGTTCTGAAGAATTATATGTAGTATAAATAGTTCCATTTGGAACCGGAATGTTTAAAACTACATCTTTTATTTCTTCTTTTCCTATATTTTTTACTTCTACAAAGAATTTTACAACTTGTCCTTCTATAACTGTTCCATTTGCTTCAACATTAGAGTTTAATGCTACATCTAATTCTGGTGATTTTTCTGTTAATATACCTAATGTGCCTGATATTTTTGTTTCGCCAATAGTTGCTTCACCGTGTTTTGTTGTTGTAATATACTTTATACATTTCATATGAACTATGGTCTGTTCCTACATTTTCTGGTAATTCTACTTTATAATTAAATGTAATTTGTGTTCCTTTTGTTACTTCTCCTGATATGACAATAAGGTAGCTTTTTACACTGCTTAAATCTTCTATTTGTTCTTTCCATTCATTTGAAGTATTTTCTAATTCTTTTGTTGCCTCTTCATTTTGGCTATAATATACTTTTACTTGATTTTTATTTATTCCGCTAAACTCAATTTTTTGTACCATTGGCATTGTAAATGTGCTTCCTAGGGCTTCTCCATCTACTGCTTTATTTCCTTCAAATGGCAATCTTCCTAAAATATATATATCTTCAATAGAATTTTCATAGTTGTTTGTAATTATACCTTCTACATTTATTGTTTTCTTTTCTGATTTTGCTGGTATAACTATTTCTTTATTTTCACTGTTTAATGAAATTAATTCTGAGCTTTGATTATCATAACCAGTTATTTTGTTAATTGCTGAAACTCCACTAGGTGCTACTATATTAACATTGGTAGTTGCTATTCCTCTTGCTACAGTTTCTTCTGTAGAGGTTTCATATAAATTTGTATTTTCATTTGTATAATACATTGTTATTTTTTCTACTTTGCTTACTGCAAATTTATTTAAAGTAATATCTGCATTAATAATAATATTAGCACCTTTAGCTATTACACTTTCTTCTACATTTTTTATAGTTTCTGTATAGTTTGTTTGTGTTCCTTGCAAAGTAATTTTAATAACTTGCTTGTTATTTTTTGTAATAACTTGTTTATTTGTTATTTTTAGTTCATCATCTAGTAAAATGTTAACATCTTTAATAGTAACTGTTTCTACTTCACCTGGTAATTCTATTTCTAATACTGGATTTTTATATAAAGCATATTCTACATTAGCTGTATTTAGAACTACTCTAATCTCTACATTTTCGTTTTTTACTACTGTTGATAAATTTTTATTTTCTTCTGATACGCTAATTTCTGCTTTGCTTACTGGTTCTATTAAAGAAATTGTAGAATTTACTTGTAAATTTTTTTCTATGTTTTTGTTAATTACACCTAATTCTATTTTAGTAAATTTTTTAATTTGTTCCTTTGAATAGGTTTGCTCACCTGTTATTGCTTTTAATATTTTTATTTCTAAGTTTCCTACTTCTAAAGGTTTGCTAGTTTTTATTTGTATTTCTTGCAATTTAACTTCTGAAATGTCTAAAATGTAGTTATTATTTTCTAATTTTGTATTTTTATTTATTGTTCCTATATTTGTTCCATCTATTTTGTTAATTTCTATTGTTCCTTCTTCTGAAAGTATTTTTTCGAAATTGTTTTTTTCTATTTTTATTTGTTTTATATAGCTATTATTTTCTAGCGGAAATTTATTTGAGTCATTGTCTAAATAATAATCTTTTGCTATTTGCATTTGTACCTGATTTGTAAGTTCTAATACATTTATTTGTGCTATATAGCTGTATTCGTAATTTGTTTCTTTTTTATCTTGTTCTTTATCATAGTTAGCATATATGTTTCCTTTACTAATAGATGTTTTAACTATAGGAGTAATGTCTGTTAAAACACCTTTCGCTTCCTTTTGGTTATATTCAACTTGAAGATCTTTCTTTACTAATGTTTGCTCACTATTTTGAATAGTTACATTTCCTGATACGCTCATTGAGGCTTTAAATGTTTTTTCTAGCATTTTTTCATATAAGTCTTTACTTTTATAAATGCAGTTTATGATATATTCATCTACTCCATTTGAATTTAATGAAATTAAATTGTTTTCATCTTCTACATTATTTACTGTAATAGTAAGCTTGTCTGTATCTTCTTCATATTTATAGTTTGAGGCATTAAAGTTATTTCCATTTTCATCATTGTTTGTATTTAATGTTTTATTTGCTATTACATTTACTACTTCTGGTTTTACATTTTCTATTTGTGGTATATACATTTCTAATTCTGTTTTTGAAATTGGCAAAACATGGTCTTTTATGCTACTTGTTATTATAGTTTGCAATAAAACACCATATTCTTCACCTTGATTATATGGAATATATTTTGATACTTCATAATTTAAGTTTAATTCCATTTGCTGTTTCCATATAATTTGATTACTTATTGTTTTTGTTATGTTCCTTTCTATGCCATTATTATCTACATAAATTGCATTTAATGAAACTTCTGAAACTTTTTCTGCAAAATCTTTTTCTACTTTATTTGCAGTTTTTATTTTAATCGGTAATTCTAAAATTACTTGTTCTTCACTATTGATTTGTTTTACGGATATTTGATTTTTAGATGCTGATAATATGTTTTCATCTTTTAGATTATCCATGTCTATTTCATAATTAGCAGTATTGGAAATACTAATTACTATATTTTTTAAATATCCTGTATTGTACACATTTAGTTTTAAGTATACTTTAGCTTCTTCATCTATATTATAACTTTTGCTATGTACATTACCTTCTAAGTAACTATCAAATGTTACATTATTATTATTTGTTTTATCATTTTGTTCTACTAAAGTTAATGCAATTACTTGATTCCCTAGTGAAATTAGGTTTGTACTAATTAATAATATAGTTAGAATTAGTGCTATTATTTTTTGATTTATTTTTTTCATAGTAACCTCCTAAAATAAACTCTTATTCTATTATACGACATTTTTACCAATTTTTCAATGTATTTCCATTATTTTTTCCATATTATGTGAATTTTAATTTAATTTTAGTATTTCCGTAAGTATTTTTAGATTTTTATATGTCATTTTTAATGAATATCAAAAAAAGAGTATAGACTTTCTTAATCTATACTCTTTTTTAATATTCTTATAAATTTATGGCTATTATTCAAAGTTAATTATAAGATGTATAATAACAACTTATGCTATTTCTTTAAGACTTTTTTCTTAATGATAATAACTCCTGCTATTACTAACACTAGTATTGTAATTCCAAGTCCAAAGTATAAGTGAGCTTCACCATATGGAGGTATAATAGATATATTTTCTGCTTTACTGCTATCTTGCTCTGCTGGATCGCTCTCTGGATCTTGGTTGCCTTGTAAAATTGCTTCTCCATTTTCAGTTTCCATTCTTCTACCCACATCATTTGAAACTTTTATGATTTCTGCAATATTTTCATATACCGTAGAATCAGCTGATGTAATTGAATGAGATAAAACTAAATCTAATGTTTTACTTGTGTTTCCAATTATTCCATTTCCAAGTGCTTCAGTTGGTATTAATTTTCCCTTTAGGTTGTCTGTTGTAATTATTGTATTATAATTGTTAAATTTATTTTTTACACTTTGTTTTACATTAATATTTTTATTAACTATCCAATTTCCTCCACTATCTTCTGATCTAAATTGTAAATTATTAGATACATAATCAACCACAGAATCTGCTGATGTTTTTACAATATTGGCCTGTGGATTTGATTCTTTTCCTGTATAGTAGAATACTTTATCTTTATAATCTATTTCTCCAGTATTTTTTACTTCAAACTTATATGTAATTTTAATATTTGCTCCATACATAAGTTCTTCATCTATAATTGCTTGTATTAATCCACCATGGTTTCCTGTTTTTGGCGTCCATATTAAGTTGCTAGCACTTTGTGTTGTATCAAATAATACTCTTTGATCTGATAAAACTATTTTTAAGTTTGATACCTTTTTATCTAGTTCTAGACTAGCCTTTGGTCTTTCTGTTATACCAAAATCTACATTTTTTATATTATAGTTATTTGGATTTTCATCTGTAATTTCAGTATTGTATTCTACTTCTACACGAATTATACCAGTTTCTGCTACCATTTTAGTTTTATCATTTTGTGCATTTGTTAATTCTTCTGCTAGATTATATTCAACGCCATTTCCATTATTGCTTGCATATTTATTTGTATTTTCTCTATATTCCCAAATATCCTTTGCATCTGATACTCTACGATTATTAGAATCTGCTTCTTTAATGTTGTACCCATAACTTGCTGATATATTTTGATTTTCATAATCTTTATAACCTTCAATACTTATTTCATCTTGTCTATTATCTGTACCTAGTTGGTCTAATTCTGCTTGGTATATAGTAGATTTATAGTCTTGTCCATTAGGATAAGTAAATCTTATTATATAATTTCCTGGTACATATCCACTTATGTTATAATTTCCACTTGAATCTGTTGTAAAATTATATTCCGCCCATCCATTATTATATACTTGTGCTGGCGAATCTTTTACTTTTGCTTTTCCATTTTCAAAGATTACCTCATATAATTCTACTTTTACACCTTTAAAGCCTGATTCTCTAGAGTCTAAAATTCCATTTCCTATAATTGCTCCTTGAACTTCAAGATTTCTTTTATCTTCCCAAACAGTTCCATTTATTTGTCTTTTTAGTCCAGATTCAATATATATTTTAATTCCCTTTGATCTGTCTGTATCATCTTCGAAATATTGTTCATAATTACTTTCGTTTATTCTAGTAAAGTTACCTGGGTTAGAGTCTACATCTACTAAGCCAGCTATTACATTATTTCTAACTGTATTTACAACCGTATTATTATTGTTATAATAAATTGTTCTTGTAATATTGTTATTTGCTTCATCTACTAACAAGCCATTTGGCATCTTCATTTTATCTGGATAATAAGTACTATATGCATTAATTTCTGCAATATTTGTTCTTTCCCAAGTGCTTGATGGTGTAATAGTATTTTTATCTATTTCAAATGTTAAGAAAATATATGCTTCCTCACCTACACCTAATTTTTTGCCTTGTAAATCATTAATATAAACCTTTTTATATCCATTTAATGAATGTTCTGCATACGCAGATGAACTTTTAGCATTTATAGATGAACTTCCTGGTGTTTCAGGTGCCTTATCTATCATGTCATAAAAGTCTTCACTAGTTATATTAGATTTACTACTATTTAATGTTACCCATGATAAATCTTCTCTTAAAGTATAACTACTATGATAGTAATCTACAATTTCTTTTATTTCTGTTAGGACTATTTCTGATTGATTTCTTACAGTTATTTTATAAGTAACAAACATTTTTAATTCTTTGCTTTTATCAGAATTTTCATAGTAAATGTCTGATTCATACATTTTTCTATCATAGCCTTCACCATAATAGTTAGCATCTTCTAATCTTGTTCTTATTTCCCAGTAGTCTTTATTTTGGTCTATATTACGTTTATAATTATAGACCTCTGTATGTCCATTTATTTTTATTGCTGCTTTATATAAGTCTTTTCTAATTGCAGCATCTTCTGAAGGTCTTCTACATAATCCTAAATTTATATAATTATGTAACCCATCATTTAAATTATTGGTTGTTGTAGATGTACTTGTAAACACTGTAACGCCTGTTTCTGGATCTGTTGAAGCTGTTGTTTGATCTGCAATAACAATATCTTTCTGTTCATCTAAGAAGTTTCCAGATACTTGAAAATCATCATATACAGGGAATACATCCGGTGTTCCATTAAAGTTTTGAGTATATGCTTTCATAATGTTATTGCTATCTGTAGAGGTTACACTAATATATGTTCCATTATCTGTTATATTTGTTCCAATATTAGATTGTGTATTTTTATATGTTGTATTATTACTAGAACTAATAGTTTCACGGGCTTGGTTATATGAATTTCTATCGCTAATTGTTTCAAGTGCTTTAGAATTTATTTTCCAATTAATTTGATTATTATAATTTTCTAAAGCAGATGTAGCATGTAAAGGTTCTCCTGTTTGATCTCCTGTAGTTGTTCCTGTTTTCAAGTAATCTGTAGGCATATATATTTGTCCATTATATTCAAATACTACACGATATTTATAAAGAGGATTCAAGCTTGTAAATGTATACTTTCCAGATGAGTTAGTTGTTTTACTACTAACATTAGTAAATGTACCATTTGCGTTTTGCCTTTGTAATGTTACTTTAATTCCTTGTATTGGTTTATCTAAAGAACTTTGACCTGTTAATCTATCATATAAACCATCACCAACAGATTCTTTTCCTACTTCTGCATCTTCCCAAACATAACCGCCTAAAGTCATACATAAAGGATTAATCCACTTACCACATTCTAAAACAGTTCCATATAATTCTCTTCCGCCATAAAAGTTCCATAAGTCGTAGCAATATTCGGTAGATGAAACTTGATAACGAGCTTCTCTGCTATATCCGTAGCTATATTTCCAACCACAATTAACACATTTACAATCTTTGTGCTCTTCTCCTTCTTCTTCTTCCTTACATCCACATTTACAGTCGTACATATACCACCAGCCACTTTTTCCATATCCATCATCTGCACCAACTGTTACGTCCTTTTGTTTTGCTTGTATTTTATCTACCCCTACATTTTTTAAATTACACCATTTAAATTCAACACAAAGTGTTAAATATGTAACTCTAGAAACCATTTTTGTTTTGCCATAGTTAGGGTCATTTGGGTCATCTATTTTATAAGGTATATCTCCTTTAGGAATTTGGTCTAATTGAACATAGAAGGTTTCTCCAGATTGTGGATATGACTGTTGTGCTGTTTCATCAACTAGATAATTATTTGGTGTAAAAAAGTTTAGTGACTTAACTCCACTTTTACTTCCACTAAATAATTGAATATATCCATAACCATCATCATTAAGGTCTATGCGTTCGTTAACTAATTGTCTTGAATTATGAACAAGAATATTTGGTGTTTCATCATCTCCATCATCGTCATAATAATAAGATTCTTCATAATATCCTTTTAAATACATATTTGATATTCCACCAAATACCCAATTATCACTTATAGCTTGATTATATTCTACTTTAAAAGGTCCAACTAACATTTTGCCACCACTTACAGCAATTCCACCACCATCTAATTTTGGGTCCATATTTGGAACATTTTTTCCACCTATTGAATCAATAGTGTTTAAATAAAAATCTGCATAATCATAAGCTTCTTTATATTTATTTTCATCTAGTCCATTTCCGCCAGATTCTTTAGATTCGAAAACTGCCTCTTGTTTTTGACTCCAAGTTGTATCACTTGTTAGAAAATATGAAAGAGCTATTTTTTCTCTATCCAAATCTCCACAAAGATCTATTTTTGTTCCCATTCCATATTCAATTACTGGATATGAACGGTATAAATATGTACCTGAATTTTTTCCATAATGAGTTGTCCCACTTGAATGTATCCAATATTCATATGTATTAAAACTTGCGCTAGTACTTCCAGTAGAATATACTGTATAGTTAGATAAACTATGTGAATTTACAGTTTGTCCATTTAAATTTTGTAATTCTGCTAATTTACTATAAGTCATTCTATTTTTATAATATTTTTCTTCAGAGCGAGGTATAAATCCATCTCTACTAATAGAGTAAAATGTATAAGCTCCATATCTTCCTGGTCCATATCCACGACCATCATTTAATAAATATTCATCATTAAATATATAATTGTCTAATTCAATACTAGTGTTTGAAGAAAAACCTTCATGTCCTATGTTTAATTCTTCATCTAACTTTATTACGCCACTTTCTTCTATTCCATTTAATTTATCAGTTTCTAATTTAGCACTTCCGCTACCTCCACCATCAATAATTTCTTGATTTACATATGCAGCGTATATAATTGTACTAGATATAAGGAGAATTAATATTAATATTATGAATAAATTGTATTTAGTTTTATTTACCATCTATTATAAATCCTCCTTCCTTATTAATACTCTTTTATTAATTTCATAAATGCCTATAATTAATATTGTAACAACCATTATTATTAATGTTATATAAATTACCGTTTTACCTGTTGCTACAGATAATACAATTTCTGCTTGTGATATATCATCTTCATTAGATATTTTATTAGCTTCTACCGAATCCATATCTACTAACCCTTGTTCATTGTAGCTTTCATAAATTTCTGCTTCGTTTGTAACTATATTTCCTACTGTTTTATCTGTTATACTATAACTTAATATTAATTTAACTTCTTTGCTTTCTCCTGGATTAATAATAGTTTCTGCTAAACTTGTATTATATAAGTTTTGTTTATCTTCTACATAATACCAATCTTTATTTATTTCTGTATTAAATCTTGCAAAATTAGGTAAGTAGTCTATAATTTTTCTAGCATAACCAGGAACTTTTCCTTCATTTGTTACTATTATTTTGTATTCTACAATAATACTACTACTGTTTACATTTTTTGATAATACTTCTATTTTTGCTAATTTTTGATTATTATAATTATATACTTTAGTTCCAATGGTTGGAGTTGTTAATGTTATTTTGCTAATATACTTATCTAGTTTTAAGTCAAATTTTTCTGATATATATAATCCTATATCAATATCTCTTATATTTGAATTTGTAATTTTAATTACATCAGTAACTCCTGCTATTGTTTTGTTTCCTTCTAGTATAATTTCTGAACTAGTAGCATTTGAATTTATGCTTTCAGCAACATTATCTGCTTTATATATTGTTATATTGTATAGTGATGCATCATATAGGAATACTACTAAGTATTCTCCTTGAGCTAAATTATCAAATTCATATGTACCATCACTATTTGTTATAGTTTTTTTGTCTTCTCCTGTATATATATCTTGTACTATTGAATTAGTATCTTTATATATTAATATAACTGGTATATTAGAAAGTATTTGTTCTGCTTCATCATGTTTTCCATCTCTATTTTCATCAAGCCATGCAGTACCTGTTATTTTATAACTGTTATAATCTTGATTATTATTTTCCTCTTCATGTGCATCTTTATCATATTCAATTATTACTTTTGTACTATTTGAGGTTACTTTATCAAATCCATTTGCTTGTAAAGTAGCTGATAATATAATTTCTTTTTCTTGCTCTTCTTGAAGCAAATTTGCTTTTACTGTAATTTGTACTGTTATTTCTTCCCCTGGCTTTAGCTCGTAAATAGATATACTTACTGTTCCATTATTTTCTTTATTTACAAGTATATTTTTTTCATTTTGGGTATATTGTGCTTTTACAAAGCTTAATCCTTCAGGTATTTGTAATTCTATTTTGTTTTGATATGATTCTATTTTTCCTATGTTTTCTACTGTAAAATAATAATTATATTCTGTATTTTCTTTTATATATTTTTGGTCTAATTCATTTTGCTTAAACATTAAGTTAACATGTTCTACTGTATGAATTATTTCATTAGATAAATATTCTTCTGTATTATTTAAAGTAGCAACAACTGTTGGAGATAATTTTCCTATAAAAGATTCTATTTCACATTCAATATATAATGAACAGTTATATGCTTCTTTTAAGCTTTCTACATTTATATAAATGTTATTTTCATTTATAGTTGCTTTATCTGTGTATTTTTGTTCTTCATCATTTATATATAATACGTTATTAATTTTTACTCCATTTGGAATTTTAATATTTAATGCTATATTATTTAAATTTTTTCTATAAGCAATATTTTTAATTAAAATTCTATAATTAATTTTATCTCCTTTTTTTAGGTACAAATCTTCTGATTTATCTGTTACATTTGTAATGCTTAAGTTTCCTTCTTTTATATTGAATTTACAAGGCTCTGATTTTACTTCGTTTTGAATATTGCTTGCAGTTAATCTTACTATATTTTCGGCAGTTTTGTCGCCTTTATATTCATACTCTGGTATAATTTCAATGTCTTCTGTTAAGTTATCAACATCTACATCTTTAAATGTATATTCTTTAGTTGCTTTTAATTCGTAAGTTTTAACTATAGTTTCGCCAGGTTTTATATTTCCTATTTGTATTACTTTTTCTTTTTCTTCGCTGTCAGTATAAGATGATGTTCCCCTTTGTGTATGAACAGTTCCTTCTGGAGCAGTAATGTTTAATTTAGCATTTTCTATATCAACATCTCCAGTATTTATTATGGTAACTGTAAGTTTTATAATTTGTCCTTCCCTTACTTCATTTAAATTAGATGATAAACTTAATTCTACTTCTGGTCCATACCCAGTTGTTAATCCTACAATTCCTGCTGTTTTTGTTTCTGCAATTGTTGCATCTGATATTTGGTTGTTATAGTATACTTTATATGTAGTATAAGCACTTTTATTGTAAGTTAAATTTTCTGGCAAGTTTACTGTATATGTAAAGTGTATTTGTGTAGCACTTGCTACTTCTCCTTCAATAACAATTAGATAACTTTTAATCTTAGAATAATCTGGTACATTTTCCTGCCATGTATTGCTTTCAGTATTTAATGAGTCTTTTGTTGCTTCTCCGTTTGTACTATAATAAATTTTAACTTTGCTATTATCTACGCCAGTAACTTTTATAGCATCTTTTAAATTCATATTAAAATTGCTACCTAAACTTGTATTAGTATCTATTTGATTGTTATTTTTAAATGGTAATCTTCCTAATATAAATACATTTCGAATACTATTGCTATAGTTATTTGTAACAATTCCTTCAACTGTTACTGTTTTTGCATTTGTATAAGTAGGTATTTTGGCTTCTAATTTTTCTTGATCTGTATTCATTATTTGAGCTCCGCTTTCACCATATCCACTCATGACATTTGCTGTTATTACTCCTGTTTGTCCTAAAATTTCTAAGTTTGTAGTTGCAACTCCATAAATTTGATTTGAATTTTTAGTATTTGCATTTTCATAAAGATTTGTATTTTCATTAGTATAGTACATATACATTTTTTCTGTTTTGCTTGATGCTAATGTATCTAATGTAAGATCTGTTTTAAGTATTATATTTGCTCCTTTTGTTATTACATTATTTTGCTCAGTATCTGTATAATTTTCATATTGTGTTTGGGTTCCTTCTAATGTAAGGTTTATAACTTGTTTTCCATTTTCATTAGTAACTTTTTTATCTACTATTTTTAATTCGTCGTCTAATAAAAGGATAGAGTCTTTTAAATCTACCTTTTTTACTTCACTTGGCATTACTATTTTTATAGATGGATTTTTATATAGTGCATTTTCCATACTTGATGTATCTAATACTATATTTATATTAACGTCTTTATTTACAATTACAGTAGATAAGTTTTGTTTTTCTTTTATGCTAATTTCTGCCTTACTTACTGGTTCTTGCAATGATATTTCCATGTTATATTCTTCATTATTTGTATTTGCTTCTACATTTGATGTTAGTAATATTTTATTAAAAGTTTTCATTTGTTCTTGTGAAAAGTTTTGATTTTCTACAAATGATTTTTCTATTTTTACTTCTAGAGTTCCTTCTGTAACAGGTTTAGAAGCTTTAACTATTATTTCATTTATATTTTTTTCTTCTATATTTAAAATATAGTTTCCTTGTTCATCTTTTTCACTAGAAGAATTAATTATTCCTAACTCATTATTGCTTTTGTCTAAAACTTGTAATGTGCCTTCTTCTCCTAATATTTTATTAAATACTCGTTCATTAATTTTTATTTTATTAGTAATAATATTGCTTCCTGCTACATATTCATCATTATTTTCTGATACTAATTTTTCCTCATTTGTTATAAATTCAATTTCTTTTAATAAATCTATGCTATATATTTGCGCTTTGTAAATTATTTCATAAGTAGTTTTTTCTTCTTTTGATAATTCTTTTTTAGCTTCTTTTTCTGCCTTTGCATAATTTGCATATATATATCCTTTACTAATATTATTTATTGTTTGAACAGAAAAATCAGATAAGCTTCCTTTTGCTTCTTGCAAACTATTTTCAAAACTAGATTCTACTTGTATTGGTCTTTGTTCTATTCCATAGCACACAATTCTTCCATTTACTTGCACTGGCACATTTATTGCATTAATATTTTTCTCTCCATTTGCTATTTGTTTTTCTGTTATTTTTGTAGAATTTGCTTCTTGTAATTTTTGAGCTACATAGTTATATATTTCTTGTCCTTTATAAATACAAGTAATTATGTATTCATCTTGTCCATTTTTCCATGACATATTTCCTTTTTCATCTACCACATTATTTACATTTATTTTTACTTTATTTTCTTCTTTATCATATTCATAATTTTGAGATGTAAAGTTAAGGCCATTTTCTTTTCCATTAGTAGCTACCATTTTATTTGCTATTACTTTTACATTTCCTGCTTTAATGTCATTTATTACAGGTATTGACACTTCTAAATATGTACTTGCAATTGGTAATAAATTTTCTTTAATTTCAGAATTTACTTTTGTTTGTACTAATAAACCATATTCTTCTCCTATTTTGTATGGGATATATTTTGTAATTTCTGCATTTACTTGTGCTTGTGGGTTTGCATTCCAATTTAATTTGTTTGTAATCTCTTTTTCTATTGCTATTTCTTTTCCTTCTGCATTTACGTAAGTTCCAATTAGCTTTGCTTTAGATTGCTTACTAAATTGTTTTATGTTTATAGTTTCTTGTTTTGGAAAATTAACTAATAGCTCTATTGTTATGTTTTCTTTATTATTGATTTGTTTTAAATAAATAGAGTTATTTTCTATTTTTTGAATGTATTCTGAGGTTATTTCACTATTATTAAGTTTAAAATTGCAATCACTAAATTCGACTATTCCATTTTTTAAATAGCCGTTTTCTTTTATATGAAGTTCAACATACAATTTTCCACCTTCTGTAATGTTATATGTTCCTTCATGTGTATTTTCTTCTAGGTAAGTATTGAATTCTACATTTGCATTATTAGTTCTTGAACTTTGTTTTTCAAGTTCTTCAGTAGCTGTTGCTATTGCTAAGTTTCCAATTGGCAATAAGTGGCTTCCTAGCAGAATTGTAGTTGTAAGAGCTGTAATTATCTTTTGTTTTAATTTCATAGTAACCTCCTAAAATATCTAAGATATAATTACTCTATAATATATTTTAGCACCTTTAGGCTATTTTTCAATGGTAGAATTTTTCCAAATATGTCGAATAATGGAATTTTGTTTACGGAAGTTATTTTTTTAGGTAAAATATTAAATTTATGTTACAAAAATATTACTATTTTACAATTAATTATAATTTTTTAGTTTGGGTTACATAATTTTTCAAGACAAAATTATTTTTAAGTTTTAGTAACATTTTTTTATAAATAGAATATATATAATTATATAATTAATTTATAGGGGTGAAATTTATGGACAATAATAATATGGATATGGCAAAGCTTATGAATATGCTTTCTAAAATGGATAAAAAAGATTTAGAACAAGGTCTTAATAAATTAAATCAAATAATGAGTAAAGAAGATAAAGAAAAAATTTTAAAACAATTTCAAAAGGGTAATTAGTTTTGAAAGGAGGCATAACTAAGGGAAGTTTCTTAGTTATATTACATATATGAATGAAGATATGTCTGAGATTATGCAAAAAATGAGTGACATGATAAAAAATAATGAAATACCTGATAATATAAAAAGTATTTTAAATAATATTAATTCTAGTACAAATAGTTCTAGTTCATCTTCTAGTAGTAATGTGAATGAAACTTCTACTTTTGATAATAATACTAAAAATGATAACTTTAATATTGATATGGACACAATGCTTAAAATGAAGTCTATTATTGATAGTATGAATAAAGGACAAAATGACCCAAGGGCTAATTTGTTAAGGTCTTTAAAACCATATTTAAAACCTAGTAGAAAAGAGAAAGTTGATCAATATATTAAGCTTTTTAGCATGGGAAAAGCATTTGAAATGATGGGATCTTTTGGAGGCGAGAAGAAAAATGGTTTATAACTATCCTTTTTTTAATTTTCCTCGTCCTAAAAGATATCCTTCTTATAATATGCCTTCTTATTACAATACTACAACTTTAAATTTTAATAATAAATTTAACAATGCTAAACAAAATAATTTAAAGGAAACAGAAAATTTAAAAGCTTCCTCTAAAGGCGAGGAAGCCAAGGATGAATATATTTTTGAAATTTTCGGTTTAAAATTACACTTTGATGATGTTTTAATTATTTGCCTTATTTTCTTTTTGTATCAAGAAGGTGTTAATGATGAGTATTTATTTATGGCTTTGATTTTATTACTATTAAGTTAATACATTTTTATAAAGCTGATTTATTCTAATACAACTTCTGATTTTTCATTTACATATGCGCATGTTCTTATTTCATCTTCTAATTCTGATTTTTCTATTTCTTTTACAATATTTGCAATACGAATTTGTGCAGATTCAATAGAAGCTGCTGCAATAATGGCTTCTTTATTTCCTTTAGCTCCTGCATGTGCCATTCCTCTTAATATTCCAAGTACTACTATATTTTCTCCTGCTAATACTTCTGCTCCGCTATTGACATCTCCTAGTATTACTAGGCTTCCTTCAAATTCAATCTTTTGACCAGATCTTAAAGAACCTCTATGAATTTTAGTTTCAGATGTTGCAATTTCCTTGCTAAAGCTTTTTTTAATTCCATGTAATCCTAAAATTTTAGGACTATCAAATTTTACTTCTACTGGAATTGCTTTTTGAATTAATGTTTGAATTTGCTCCATTTCTTCGTTTTTAAATACTTTTCCTGTAATAAAAATTGGAGTCGTATCTTCTTTATACAGTTTTTTTAGTTCTGTTATTTTTTTCTTTAATTCTTGAAGTATTTGCTTTTGAGTTGCATCTTCTTCTATTTTAATATTTACACTATCTTTTTTTGTTTGAATACTAATAATATTTTTCATTTTTACTTTGCTCCTTTTAATTTTTTATCTTATTGTTTCAGTACTAGGTATAGCATTTGTATTTTCTTCTACTTTTGATGCATTCATTCCAAAATATTCTTTAATTATTTCTTTTGCAACCGGTGCTGTATTTCCACCTGAGCCTGCATTTTCTATTAATACTACTACTGCAATTTCTGGATCATTATATGGTGCAAATCCTGCAAACCATCCATTTACTTTTCCATTTACACTTGTTTCTACAGAACCTGTTTTTCCTCCTATGTCCATTCCAAGGTCTGAAAATATATAATATGCTGTTCCTCCATATTCGCTAGTAACACCTTTCATTCCTTTTAAAATGGCATTTAATGTTTCTTTTTTTAAGTTTAAGTCTGGTATACTTGTGTTACTTATTCCTAATTTTTTATTTACAGTTTGATCTATTTGCTCTTTACTTATTTGTGTGCCATCTGCCGAGGTAATAGATTTTATTAAAGTAACATCTACTGACTTTCCACCGTTTGCTATCATGCTAATGTATCTTGCCATTTGTATTGGTGTATATTCATTATAGCTTTGTCCAATTACTGCTGATAATGTGTCTCCAAATTGCCATTCTTGGCCAGTTTCTTCTAAACAGCGCTTGGTTAAATCTACTGTTCCAGTAGCTTCACCTGATAGTTCAATTCCTGTTAATGAGCCTAAGCCGTAAGCTTTTGCATATTTAATAACTGGTTCTATTCCCATACGGTAGCCTAGTTCATAAAAATAGTAATTACATGATTTTTGTATTGCTTGTGATAAGTTTAAATATCCATGTCCATAGTGATGTTCTGTATAATACCAGCAATATGGGTGATATCCTCTAGGGTAAACTCCTGTGTCGTAAATTGTGGTAGTTGGTTTTATAATATTTGTTTCTAAGGCTGCTGTGGCTACTACCATTTTAAAGGTGGATCCTGGTGCATATCTTCCTGAAATGGCTCTATTATATGTGTTTTTTCCTTTATCATATTCTTTTAGTTTTTCACTAGATATTCCTGTAATAAATAACTCCGGCTCATAGTCTGGATTGCTTGCTAATGCTAAAATTTCTCCAGTTTTTACGTTCATTACTATTGCTGCTCCGCCTTCTGCATTATATTCTTTGCCATAACCGCCATTTTTTATTTTTTTTATATTATTTGCTAGCGCCTTTTCTACTGCTTGCTGAAGGTTTGCATCTATAGTTAATGAAACATCTGCACCTTTTACCGCTTCTTGCATTACATATTCTCCTGTAATTGTTCCATCTACTGACATTTCAATTTGTTTAATTCCGTCTTTTCCTTTTAAGTATTCTTCAAGTGTATATTCTATTCCAGTTTTTCCTATTATATCGTTAATATCATAAGTTTCTTTATTTGCTTTATATTCATCTGAAGATATTGCTCCTAAATAGCCTAATATGTGAGATGCTAAGCTTCCGTAAGGGTATGTAACAACAGGCTCTTTTGATATTGCTACTCCTGGAAAATAAGCACTTTGTTCTGCTATTTGATTTACACTTGCCTGGCTAATATTTTTTGAAACAGTTACTGGTTTAATATTACTAATTCCATTACGAGTTATTTCATAGCGCACTGCTATAATTTTTCTTGCTTTTTCTACGTTTTGTTCTTCTATTTCATATTTTTGTTTAAATATTTCAAATGCTTGCTCAGCTTCTACATTTTCCTCTATTTTGTTTTCTTCTTTCCATTCTTTTAAGTCTTCTCCTTTTAGTGTATATTCATAAGGAGACACTTTAATTGGAAAGTTATCTATATATTTATCTTTATTTTTTTCTAATAATTCTACTAAATTTAATATTGTTTTATTAAATGTATTGTTATCTATTTTGGTTTTATATATTTCTAAACTATAACCTATTTTCGTAGTAACTAGGCTATTTCCGCCTCTATCTGTAACATTTCCTCTTGCTGCTTTTAAAGTAGATTCTCTAGTAAGTCTTGTATTTGATGTTTGCCTGTATTCTTCGCCATTTACTATTTGCAAATTAAAAAGCTGAAGTAATAAAACTATGCCAACAATATAAATTAGCACATTTACTATGTTGTATCTTAATTTTTCATTTCTTGTTTTTTTAGCTTTCAACTTTTTAAATCACTTCCTATATATAATTTTAAAAATATCTTGTTAGTATTGTTTTTGTTTTAAACTGGCTTTCTACAAAATTGCCTAATTTTTGAATAATTGGGTATAGAATTATTGATAGAATAACATTAAATAAAATTTCTATTAATAGTATTTTAAGAAATGCTAAAATTTCTATATTAATTCCCCATTTTATGATTTGAAATACATATATACCTATTTCATAAATTGCTGTGCTTGCTGCTATAATTAGCATAATTGTAAGTCTACTATCTTTAGAAAAGTTTTTGTCTATATATTCTGCAATTAGCCCTATTAAAGCTAGCATTATTCCAGATATTCCTATAGATTTTCCTACTAGAATATCTATATATATTCCGAAAATAAGTCCACATACAAGTCCTGTTTTTTTACCAATAAATAGTCCTATCCATAATACAAATATAACAAATAAATTTGGCATTACACCATTAATAGTAAACCATGTGAAAAAGTTTGCTTGCAAAAAATATATAATAAAAAATGTAATTATAATTGCTATTCCTGTAAGTATCTTCTTCAAATAGCTCACCTTCCTTTTTTTAATTATAATTTTAAAAATAATTAGTATATTGCAAGGCAGACAAGTTTGAAATCGATGAGGCGTACTTTTTGTACGTTGATTCGATTTCAAACGTAGTCTAACGAAGCAAGATGCTGATTATTTTTAAAATTACTCTTCTACTTGATTTGTAATAACTAATACAGTTTCTAATTTTGAAAAATCAACTGCTGTTTCTACTATAGCATATCTATCAATACTATTTTGAGTATTAATTATTTGCTTTATTGTTCCTATATGAATTCCTTTTGGATAAATTCCACCTAAGCCTGAAGTTTCTATATTATCATTTTCAAGTAAAGTGGCATCTGCTTTTATATATGTAGCTTTTAAGTTGGTGTTAGATTCTAGTGTTCCACTTACTATAATTTCTTCTCTAGATGTACTAATAAGGCTACTTACTGATGTAGATGGGTCTATTATTGTTTGCACTTTTGAGGTATTATTTGTTACAGATATAATATAGCCTACTAAGCCTTTATCTGAAATTACTGTCATTTTAGGCTTTATACCATCTTTTTCTCCAACATTTATTACTATTGTTTTTGTAAAATTACTAATATCTCTGTTTATAATATAAGCTGGAATTGTTTGATAATCTTGATATTTATCTTCTAAATTTACATATTCTTTTAAAGTTTGATTTTCTGATTTTATAATTTCAAGTTCTCTTAATGATTGTTCTAATTCGCTATTTTTTTGCTTTAACACTTCATTTTCTGATTTTAAGCTTTCTAATTCTATAAAAAAACTATCATTTCCTGCTATTTTATTTTTTAAATAAGTAAGTCCATTTTGAATTGGCATAACAATACTTCCTAATATGTTTTCTAAATAGGAAACTTGTTTTAAATCTGTATTTGATAAAATAACTATTAGTATTAAAATAATTATGGTAATTATAATTCCTATAATTCCTGTTTTTTTGCTTTTATACATAAGCTACTCCTATCTTTTTCTTGAACTACTTAAAACTGATCTTAGTTTTTCTAAGTCTTCTAAAGTTTTTTCTGCTCCTTTTGCTACACATTCTAATGGATTTTCTGCAACATATACTGGCATTTGAGTTCTTTCTGATAATAGCTGATCAAAATTTTGAATTAATGCTCCTCCACCTGTTAGAACAATTCCTTTTTCCATAATGTCTGATGCAAGCTCTGGTGGCGTTTTTTCTAATGTTTGTTTAATTAAATCTATGATTTTTTCTATAGATTCTTCCATTGCTTCTTGTACTTGTGTAGAAGTTATAGTTAAAACTTCTGGAAGTCCGTTTGATAAGTTTCTACCTCTAATTTCGGCTTCTTCTTCTACCATTAGTGGCATAGCAGATCCTATTTTTATTTTTACTCCTTCTGCTGTAGTTTCTCCTATTGCTAAGTTCATCTCTTTTTTTACATAGTTTACTATATCTTGTGTTAATTCATCTCCTGCTATTCTTAAAGAATTACTTACTACTATTCCACCTAATGAAATAATTGCAACCTCTGTAGTTCCGCCACCTATATCTACTATAATACTTCCTGTTGGCTCTGATACTTCTAGGTTTGCTCCAATAGCTGCTGCCATTGGTTCTTCTATTAAATAAACCTCTTTTGCTCCTGCTTGCAAAACAGATTCTTCAACTGCTCTCTCCTCTACTTCAGTAATACCTGATGGAACCCCTACTACTACTCTTGGCTTTCCTGCATTATATCTTTGGCATATTTTTTGTACCATACTTTTAAGCATTAACTGTGTTGCTGTAAAGTCTGCTATAACACCGTCTTGCATTGGTCTAACCGCATAAATATCTTCTGGAGTTCTTCCAAGCATTTCTTTTGCTTCTTTTCCTGTTGCTAAAATTGCCCCTGTGCTTTTTTCTATTGCTACTACAGATGGCTCATTTAATACAATTCCTTTTCCTTTTAATGTTATTATAATGTTAGCTGTTCCTAGGTCTATTCCTATGTCTTTTGAGTTTAGTCCAAATAAGTTCATTTTATTTTTTCCTTTCTTTTAATAAATAAGATTTTATACTAGCATACTCATTATACCCAATTACAATATGGTCTAATAGCTTTATTCCCAAAATTTGCGCTGCATTTTCTAATTTTATTGTAAAGTCTAAATCTTCTTTACTTGGCATAGCGTCTCCGACTGGGGTGATTATGTACTAAAATAATTTTTGGTGCAGCTACTTTTATTGCTTCAAATAAAATATCTTTTGGTTCTATATGTGCAGAACTTGTTCCACCAAGTGAAATTGTTTGTATTTTTATTATTACATTTTGAGAGTTTAATATAACTACTTTTACTATTTCTCTTTTTTCTAGTTTTAATTCTTCCATTAATAATGATACTATATCTTGTGGAGCCTTTATTTTTATTTTAGATATGTTAATTGGTTTAGATATTCTTTTTGCAAGTTCACATACTGCTTTTATTTGTATTGCTTTTACTTTTCCGATTCCATGAATTTTTTTTAATTCTTGTAGTGATAATTCTTGCAAAGATTTTAAACTGTTTTCTTTAGAATTTTCATTTGTTCCTAGTGATAGTATTT
Organism: uncultured Clostridia bacterium; assembly: GCA_947625825.1. Classification (GTDB taxonomy): domain Bacteria; phylum Bacillota; class Clostridia; order TANB77; family CAG-508; genus CAG-273. Next base: position 27,681 of record CANQPV010000004.1, read on the forward strand.
TTTGTGCTAGAGTAACTGAGCTTTCTTCTTTTGTTCCACTTTTTATGATTATCGCTAGTAATTCTGCATTAGATAATGCGCTTTCTCCGTACATTTCAAGTTTTTCATAAGGTCTTTCTGAAATTGGGAGCTGTTTCATTTTAATTGGCATATTATAAGCACCTTCCTTTTAATTAAAATAAGCCCCCATAAATATTTTTTTGAATTAAGCTTTTGTTTATGACTACAAATAAAGTATTTTCCCCTATTATTTTTTATTTATTAACCTAAATTTTTTTATAAATAAATATCGCTAGTACAATTCCAATAATACTTGCTATGTTAATTTTAAATATTAAGCCAAAAGTTAACCTAATAACACTTAAGTTTAATTCTACTGGTGAACTTAAACCAAATTCTTGTCCATATGCAAGCCATGATAAAAAGTCAACATGTGATGCAAGTTCTCCAAGTAATCCTCCTACTACAATACCACTTAAAATAAATAAAATTAATATCCATATATTTTTGTCTTTAAAAGCCATATTATTTCCTCCTTAGTAGCTTGTTCCTTTTTTCTTAATATAGCTAGTATTATATATTCAAATAGTATTTTTTTCAAGATAATTATCATATTTTTCTATTGTTTTTAAATTTATAATTTACATTTTATAGTATTTAATAATGTTTTACTTTATTTAATTTATTTTGACTTTTATTATTAATGGTAGTATAATATTGCTCATAGCTAATTTGCTAATTATAAAATTTTCATTTTCAATTGAAAGGAGAATAACTAAATTTATGGATTTAACTTGTTATTACGAGGGTGCTAGGTTACTTAGCATTCCTTATTGTGAGCGGAAAATAAAAGAACTAGAGGACTGTTTATATGATAGTGGATACAAAAATTTTAGTGAAGATGACGAGAGAGTTGAGTCTATTAAGGAAAATCTTGCTCGTTATAGGAAATCTTTAAAAAAGTTGCAGACTTCTCTACAAAAAGCTAATTGTGATAAGATATCTAAGATAATTGCAGAAGAAATTGTAAAGAAATTGCATTCAGCTGATATCACTAAAGTTTTAGTTATATTTTCACTTGTAGATTCATATTCCATAGGAGTTTTTGTTGGCAATATTTTTTTTACAGAAATTTTTACCGGCAAACAATTATATGAAAGGGAGAATCTTTTAAAGAAACAATATGAACAAAGTCAGTATAGGTTTCATTTGACTCGAGATGGCAAAGATATTATTTCTAGAATTGAAAAATATCTTAATGGCAAGCTTCCTAATGTTAATTTTGAGTTCCGGCAATATAATGATGGTTAAAACATAATAAAGAGAACTTTTTGAACTCTTTCCATAGATGTTGTGATTTTTCTTCACATCATTTATGGAATTTTTTATTTTATATTTTCTTAAATAAAGTATTTCTTTTTTATTTATTTTATGTTATAGTCTATAAGTAAATTTAAATTTTCCATATTTTGTTGGTTTCATTTTAGAATCAATAGTAGTATAATATTATTAAGGATAATGTATTTGGAGGCTATTTAATGAAATTTGAAAAGCTAAGTGATAATAAAATAAGAATAATTTTAACTATGCAGGATTTAACAGAAAAACATATTGATTTTCATTCTTTTATGTCTAATAGTATTGAATCTCAGAATATTTTATTTGATATGTTAGAAGAAGCAAAAAAGGAAACTGGTTTCGACCCAGAAAATTTTAATTTAAAAATTGAGGCTTTAGCAATGGCAGATACTAATTTTGTTTTTACTATTACAAAGGTTTATCCAGAAGCTGAACCTGCTGAAAAGAGTTCAAAAAGAAAGTTTACTGTTAAAAGAAAAAGTTTAAATACATCTTCTGATACTCAAGCTGTTTATATGTTTAATTGTTTTGATGATTTTTGCAATTTACTACAATTTTTGAAGAAGAGTAATAATATTTGTGAAATACATGATTTAGCTGATGACGTGTTACTTTATAAGTATAAAGAAGGTTATTATTTATTAATAAGTAATATACATACAAATATAGCTTCTAAAATTAATTTTTATGCTAATATTACAGAGTTCGCTAGATGTATTACAAATTCTAAAAGTTTTGCTAGTAAGCTTGTCGAATGTGGGGCATTAATTATGAAGAATAATGCTTTGGAAATTGGCTTTAAGCATTTTGTTTAATATAAATATTTAAATGAATATTATGTTTTATAAATTTTAAAAAATCTTCTATAATAATTATAGAAGATTTTTTTATTAATATACATAATTTTGCGGATTATATAAAACTCCATTTATTCTTACTTCTAAGTGTAAGTGTGGTCCTGTAACATTTCCTGTTGTTCCAACTTTACCTATTATTTGTCCTTGAGTAACAGCCTGTCCTTTAGATACATTTAGTACACTGCAATGTCCGTAAAGTGTTTGTACACCATTTCCATGTGAAATAAGTATCATGTTTCCGTATGAACCACTATAACCTGCTGACACTACGGTTCCTGCTGCTGCTGCTTTTATTGGTGTTCCTGTTGGTGCTGCAATATCTAAGCCTCTATGTGGAGAGCTACGAATGCTTTCTCTGCTACCAAATCTTGATGTAATAACTCCTGAAATTGGTTTTATTAATGTTATTCCAATATTTACTTTATTACTAGAAGATCCTGAAACATAACCAGATGATACAGATGCTGTATACACTACTTTTGGCTTTGGTGCTTCATATAGTTTTGAAACACATATTTCTACTGATGTAAATTCTTTTGTTTTTGTATCATATTTTTCTACTATTCCAATGTCATTTTTGTTTACACTATTTTTATCTTTTAATTTTTTTATTACACTTTCGGCTTCTTCAAATGTAGATACATAAAGCTTTTCTTTACCGTCATCTGTAATTGCATAATATTTATAGTATTGTGTTCCATCTTGTGTAACTTGTGCATATATTTCATCATCGTTTGAAACTATACCTTTTTTAAGTAGACAAAGAGTATATTCTGGCATAGCATTTATTTGCCTAAATGCAATTCCGTCTTCTTCTTCGCCCTCCATATATTTATTTATTTCATTTTGCAATTTGCTTTTATTTTCTGTGTAACCAATTAACTCTCCATTTAATGTAACTGCATAAGTTGGTTTATAAAAAAATGCTACTAAACTTATAATTAAAAATACAGATACTATGGTTATTGTTATTGCTTTTATTGATGTTCTAAAAAGCATAGCAAATTTTTTTATAGTATTAATTTTTAACACTCCTTTTTTATTTTCTATGTAAATATGTATTTCCGTAGAAAATATTTTTTTAAATTCTTATATATTTTATAATAATTTAAAAATTTTTACAAGGTTTTTGGTTAATATTTTTAATTTTAATTTAATAACTAACTTAAAAAAACTATTCTAAAATACTTATAAATAGCATTTAGAATAGTTTTTTATTTTTATGTTATTGTTGTAATTCATCTTTTACTGTTTGTATTTCTGTTACTGTTGCCTTTTGTGCCGGCTGATAATAGCCTTTTGCTTGTGCAACTTTAAATAGTTCATACTGAAAGCTTTCATCATTGTTTCTAATTTGCTGAAGAGTTTGTCTTAATTCCATATTTTCTGCTTCTGAAATTGCAGTTTGATATGCTGTTAAATCTGATTTAACACCACTTAAAATATCATTTACCATTGTTTTTTCGTCCATAATCTTTATTCCTCCTAAAATTTAGTTATTTAAAAATGATAATAATTTTTGTTTTGTGTTTAATGCGTCTTGAGCAGATTTTGCAAATATTTGCTTAATTTGTGGGTCAACTGCTTGTGATGAAAATGTATTTAATTTTTGATATGCTGTTTCGTGTGCTCCTATTAAATGTCTTAAATGTTGAAGTTCTAATTGATTTAAATTTGGCATTTTTATCCTCCCTTTCTATTCATAATATTACTTTTATTATGAACATTTTGGGATTTTTTATACATTTTAAAATTAATGTATTTAATAAAAGCAAAATATAATGATTCTTGCACATTATATTTTGCTTTTTATATGTATTTAAGCTTATTTATATATTAAATCTATAAAATTTCAAGTCCTGCAAATTTTGCCATTAACCTTTTATGACCAGATTTATCAAATTCAATATCTACTTTATAGTCGTCCCCTTCTGGTTCTATTTTTTTAATAGTTCCTTCTCCAAATTTTTTGTGGTAAACTCTTTGCCCTTCTTTATATTTTGTTATATCTATTTCATTTTGTGCTTTCTTTTGATTTAGTGAATTTAAGAAGCTCTCTGCTGTTCTAAATTGATATGTTGTTTTTGGTTTTATTTTTACTTCATTTTCTGTATTAAATGTATACGTTTTGGTCTTTGCTATATTATGCCTACCATATTCCCAGTTAAACTCTTCTTCGCCAAAATCATCTTCGCCAGATTCTTGTATATTTGCGTCTAATAATTCTTCTGGTATTTCTTTAATAAATCTAGATACTGCATTATAGCTAGTTGAACCAAAAATTGTTCTATGTTTTGCATATGTTAAATATAAAAACTGTTTTGCTCTTGTAATTCCTACATAAAATAAGCGTCTTTCTTCTTCTAGTTCTTTAGGTTCTCCTATTGATTTATAGCCTGGGAATATTCCTTCTTCTAATCCTACCAAAAATACAGCTGGAAATTCCAAGCCTTTAGCACTATGAAGTGTCATTAGTGTTACTACATTTTCTTCGTCTTGCATTTCATCTACATCACTAGATAATGTTATACTTTCCAAAAATTCTGCTAAACTATTATCTGCAGATTCTTCTTCAAATTCTATTGCTACTGTTAAAAATTCTTCTAAGTTTTGTATTCTACTTTCTGCTTCTACAGTCTTTTCGTTTTCTAATGCTTTTACATAGCCTGATTTATTTAATGCTTCTTTTAATAGTTCTGAAATACTTAAGTTGTTTTTCTTTTCTCTTAATTCTTCTATTAAATTAATAAATTCTTCGCTATTTGCTTTTAGCCTATTTAGTTCATAGTCTTCTGCATGTTTTATTATTTCATACATAGAGATGCCTGTTTCATCAGATATTTTAGAAATATTGTCTAAACTAGTTTTTCCTATTCCACGTTTTGGCTCATTTATAATTCTTTTTAAAGATATATTATCTGATGGATTTTGAATTAATCTTAAATAGCTTATTGCATCTTTTATTTCTTTTCTTTCATAGAATTTTACCCCACCTACTACTTTATATGGAATATCTTCTCTTCGTAAAATATCTTCTATTGCTCTTGATTGTGCATTCATACGATATAAAATAACAAAGTCTTTTGGTTTAAAGTATTCTTCTGTTTTTAAATGCTGTATTTGCTCTACTATGTATCTTGCTTCATCATATTCATCTTCTGCTTGATATAAGCAAGGAAGGCTTCCTTCTTCATTTTCTGTCCATAATTTCTTTTCATATTTATTTTCATTATGCTTTATTACACTGTTTGCTGCTTTTAAAATATTTCCTGTGCAACGATAGTTTTGCTCTAATTTAATTATCTTTGTTCCTGGAAAGTCCTTTTCAAAGTTTAATATATTTGTAATATCTGCACCTCTAAAGCTATAAATTCCTTGGTCGTTATCACCTACTACTGTAATGTTTCCATATCGTGATGCTAAAATTGATACTAATTCAAATTGTGCTTTATTTGTATCTTGATATTCGTCTACTAATACATATTTAAATTTTTCTGTGTAATGCTGAAGAACATCTGGGTTATTAGTTAAAATATCTATGCAATAATTTATAATATCATCAAAGTCTACTGCATTATTTTCTTTTAGTCTTTTTTGGTATAGTTCATATATATTTCCTATTGTTTCTTTTCTATATTCTCCTGCATATTTGGCTTTATACGCTTTTGGTGTAAGCATTTCATTTTTTGCATTGCTAATTTCAGCTAAAACGCTTCTATCCGTAAACATTTTTTCATCTATGCTTAAGCTTTTTAAACATTCTTTTACAATAGTTCTTTGATCTTGAGTATCAAATATTAAAAATGATGTGTCAAATCCAATTCTATCTATATATTTTCTTAAAATTCGCACACAAATAGAGTGGAATGTTCCCATCCACATTTCTTGTGCTACATTTCCTACTATATTTTCTACTCTTTGCTTCATTTCATTTGCTGCTTTATTTGTAAATGTAATAGCTAATATATTCCAAGGTTTTACATTTTTTTGTGAAATTAAGTAAGCTATTTTATGTGTTAATACTTTAGTTTTTCCACTTCCTGCTCCTGCAATTATTAAGCATGGACCTTCTGTTTCTAAAACTGCTTCTTTTTGTTTATCGTTTAATACTTCTAGTAAATCTTGCATATTTTTCTCTCTTTCTTTTTGTATTTTTTATAAGTTATTTTCAATGTTTTAATTAACATAAAATTAGTTTTTATATTTTTTCTATTAATTTATTTAAGCATTTTTCGATTTCTTTTGCACATTCTTTATATGTTTCTAAATTATAGCCCCAAGGGTCATTTATGTCTACTCCGCAAAATTCATCTTTTATTCCCACATATTCTTTTAAAGTAAATATTTTTTCTTTTAGTTCTGGATATAGCCTTATTACAAACATTTTGTGTGATAATGTTGCACATAAAATAAGATCCATATTTTCTATATTTGAACTACCAATATTTGTAGCTCTATGATTTTTTAAATCTATTCCATATTCGTACATTGTATCTATGGCATTTTGTGTTGGAACATCTCCATTATATGCAGAAAGTCCACATGAGTATACTTCTACATTTTCTTTTTTACTTTCTTTTAACATTTTTTTAAGCATTGCTTCTGCCATTGCACTTCTACAAATGTTTCCCGTACATATAAACATTATTTTCATTTGTCTTTTTTCCTTTCACTAACTTAAGGAACATTTTATCATACTAATTCTTTTTATACAATTAAATATTATGAATTAAATGTATTTTTTTGGTAAACATAACGTTGTTTATAAATTCATTGCCAAAATTCCAATCAATAATCCTAAAATATTTCCAATTGCAGTTATTCTGCCATGATATAACTCATTTGATTCAGGAATAAGTTCGCCAGATACAATATAAATCATTGCACCTCCTGCAAAACTTAAACACATTGCTATTACACTTTGTGAAATTCCACCTATTAATGCTCCAAAGAATGCTCCAATTCCTGTTGTAATTCCAGACAGAATAACGTAAAATATAACTTTTGCTGGCTTCATTCCCCCATTTTTCATGGGTACTGCCATACTAATTCCTTCTGGCACATCATGAAGACAAATTGCAATTGCTAAAGATAGTCCAAGTGTTAGTGAAGCTTCAAATCCAGAGCCTATAGCTAATCCTTCTGGAAAGTTATGTAAAGCTAATCCAATGCTAACTACAATTCCTGTTTTTAATAATGTATTTTTTTGAAGTTTAGATTGAAATTTTTTATCTATTATTACATCACAAAAGATCATTGTAGCAATTCCTAAAATAATTCCTAAAAATACTGTTGGCAGTGTAGTTAACTTAAATGCTTCTGGCAATAAATCAAAACATACAATAGCAATCATAAGTCCTGATGCAAATGATAAAATAAAGCTTAAAAACTTTTTGGATGGATTTTTGAATTTAACCCCAATAATTCCACCTATTGTGGTTCCAAAAGTTCCAAAAAATAACCCTATTAAAGTGGTTTTTATAATTTCGTTCAAATAAAAAAACTCCTTTACATTTTTTATATTAGTATATTAATAGTTTTCTAAAAAATGTATAGGAGTATTCATTTTGTACTATAAATTTTTATATAGTTTTAATTATTTGTTTTTCAATTTACTATTCTTCTTGGCTTCCTTTTAACTTTTCTGCTGTGTCTGCTGTAATTAAACTGTCTATCATTTCATCTAAGTCTCCATTTAGAAAGTTTTCCATTTGATATATTGAAAGGCCTATTCTATGGTCTGTAATACGTCCTTGTGGGTAGTTATATGTTCTAATCTTTTCGCTTCTATCTCCACTTCCTACTTGACTTTTTCTTGCATTTGCAACTTCTGAATCTTGTTTTTGTTTTTCTTGTTCATATAATCTAGAACGAAGTAATTTCATTGCATAATCTCTATTTTGGAATTGTGATCTTTCTGTTTGACATTCTGCAACCATTCCTGTTGGAATGTGTATTAAACGTACTGCAGATGATGTTTTATTAATATGCTGTCCACCTGCTCCAGATGATCTAAATACTTCCATTTTAATATCTGCTGGATTAATTTCTATTTCTACATCTTCTACTTCTGGTAAAACTACTACTGTTGCTGTTGATGTATGTATTCTTCCACTAGCTTCTGTATCTGGTACTCTTTGTACACGATGAACTCCACTTTCAAATTTTAGTCTACTATATGCGCCTTTACCTGTAATCATAAATGATACTTCTTTGTAACCACCAAGCCCTGTTTCATTTTCATTTAATATTTCTAATTTCCAATGTTTTTTTTCTGCATACATAGAATACATTCTAAATAGTGTACCTGCAAATAAAGCTGCTTCTTCTCCACCTGCACCACCACGTATTTCACAAATAACGTTTTTATCGTCATTTGGATCTTTTGGAATTAATAATATTTTTATTTCTTCTTCTATTTTAGGTAGTTTTTCTTTATTTTCTTGCATTTCTATTTCTGCAAGTTCTTTCATTTCTGGGTCATTTAACATTTCTTTTGCATCTTCTATAGCCTTATTTGCTTTTTTGTATTCTCTATATTTTAATACAACTGGTTCTATTTCTGCATGCTCTTTCATTAAAGATTTCCATTCTTCTTGTTTGCTAATTATTTCTGGGTCACTTATTTTTTTTGTAATTTCTTCATAGCGTTTTTCAACCTCATCTAATTTTTGAAACATATTTATTCTCCTTGTATAGATAAAATAATTTTTTTGACTTTATTATTATAACTTAAAAATGCTTAATTTTCAAGTTGTTTTTGGTTTTACAATTAACACGCTTAAATAGTACTATTTTTCGCAGTTTTGAAAGGTCCCGTTCTGACCTTCTTCTTTGAATTAACTTCTGCAACGGGCAATTTGAAAAACAAGAAAACTAGTACTATTTAAGCTTTAATTATAAATATTATATAGTAAAAAAATTGCTACTTAATAAATTATAATTCTATTAAATTATAGCTTATATGTAAATTATCTAAAATTTGTTTTTCCCTGTTTGTGCAAGTAAATAAAATAACTTGATGATTTTCTGATTGTCTTTGTAAAAACAATAAAATATTTTTTAATCTTTCTTCATCAAAATATGCAAATGTTTCATCTAAAATTATTGGCATTTTTTCTTTTGAAATTTCATCTAGCATTGATAATCTTAGTGCTAAATAAATTTCATCTATAGTTCCAATGCTTAAACTATTTGCTGGTACATAATTGCCATTTTCTAGTTCTACCATTATATTTTCATTAATTGATACTTTTTTATATTTTTCATTTGAAATTTCATTAATAATTGTAGATAAATTTTGCGTAAATTTTGGTGTAACACTATTTTTCATTTTTTCATAAGCTTCTTGTAATAAATTTTTTGCTACTTGAAAGCAAATATTTTTTTCTTCTAAAATTTCTAATTTTTCTTTTATATTTGCTTGTTCTTCTTTATATAAAATTATTTTTTCTGTTTCTTCTGAATTTTTATTTTCTTCATATTTTATTTCATTTAATTGTAATTCATAATTTAATATTTTTTGATTTAATTTTTCTAATTTTTGTTCTATTTCTTTTTTTTCCTTTTCTAAATTTATATTATTAGAAATATTATTTATTTTATTTTTATTTTTTAAATTTAAAATAAATAGAAAAATATTAATTATTATTAATGGTAAAATTATATAATTTATTATTTTATTTTTTATAAAAATTAAATTAAAAATATTAATTGTTATTAAAAAAATAAAAATTAAAATAAGTATTATTTTTTTATTTTTATATTTATTTTCTTTTTTTAATTTATCTTTTATATTGTTTTTTTCTTCTTCAATTTGTTTATTATATAATTGTTGATTTTGATTTTTTGTTAACTCATAATTTTGTTCTTCTTCTTCTAAATTTTTTAAAAGTTCCTCTTTTCTGTTTTGTAAATCTTGTTTGCTTTCAAAAAGCACTTTTTCATCCTTTAAGACAAGTTCTAACTCTTTGCTTCTATTTTGTAATATGTTGATTGGTCTATCTTGGGTTCTACTAGTTCCTACTTCTTCTAGTTGCCTTTTATTTATATTGTCTATAGCCTTTGAAAAAGACACTCCGTCATCTCCTGTTCCCCCAAGGTTTGCCACTTTTTGAAGCAAATTGTTTTTAGATGTGTTATCTAGTATAACCTCTTGCTGAGGGGTCATTATTGTAGAAAGATATACTTTTTCATCCACACCAGTTTGTTCATAAAAAAATTGGTTACCATCCTTTTTGTCAATTTTAAAGCTACTTGAAATGTCATCTAAATTTCCATTAAATACCTGTGGACTCTTCTTATGAAAGTCACGAAAAATTTCATAACTTGTATTATCATCCAAACTGTATTCAATTTTTCCAGAAAATTCTTCTCCATTCCATGGAAGATATTTTTCATAATCTGATATATCTTTTCCATTTTTATTTTTTGAAATTCCATAAAAAATATTTTTTATAAAATTTAATAAAGTAGATTTTCCACTTTCATTTTTTCCATAAATAATATTTAAATTATTTTCTAAATTTATTTCTTTATCTTTTAAAGTACCATAAGAATTAATTTTTATATTTTTTATTTTCAATTAATTTCTCCTTTTATTATTTAATTTTTATTTTTATTTTTTAATATTTATTATTTTAATTAATTTATTTATTATATATTAATTAAACATTTTTTCATTTACTTAAATAAATAATCAATTATTTATTCTTCTTTATTATTTATCTAGCGCAAAAAGTCCTATTTCTAAAATTTTATCTAATTGTTCTTTTGTATAATTTTCATTATTCATTTCATTTAAAATTTCTTTTATAAAAATTCCTTTTAAAGTATAACTATTAGCCATTTCTTCTAAATTATAATTAAGTACAGTTTTATTTTTAATTTTTATAATATTTTCTTTATTTATTATTTTATATAAATTTAATATTTCAATTTCGAATTTTCTTTTTCCTATTAAAATTAATTTATATAAATAATTCTCTTTTAAATTTAAATTATTTATTTTTTCTACTAATTCATCTATATCATTTATATCTGTAACATCTAATTCAATTTCAGCAAACGCTTTATTATCTACAGGTATAAAAGCTATTTGTAATTCTTTATTTTCTATACTTCCTACTATAAAGCCATGTTCTCCTATTTCATCAAATCCCATTGAAATTGTAGAACCGTGGGTAAACTATATTTTGGTTTGGTTCTTGGCAATAATCTGGTTTATGAATATGACCCAATGCAACATAATCAAATCCTATTTGCTTTAATTTATTTTTAGAAATTGGATTATATTGTAGTTGTAATTTATCACTTGCATTTAATGCTCCATGTGTAATTAAAATATTAATTTTATTTTTATTTTTTATTTGTATATTTTCTACATTTAAATTTTCGCAATAAAAATTGTCAAAACCAACACCATATATATCTGCCTCTTCTGTTTCTACTATTTCTATTTTTGAAGTAAATATTTTTACATTTTCATTCCAATAAAAATCTGAATACATAGAATTTTTTATATATGGATCATGATTTCCTGGTGTAATAAATATTTTTGTTTCTGGTATTTCTTTAAATAAATTATTAATATATTCAATTGTGCTTTTTCTAATAGAATTATGCTCATAAAAATCACCAGAAATAAAAAAATATTTAATTTCATTTTGTTTTATATATTCAATTATTTTTTTAAAAATTTCTCTTTGATCTAATCTTCTAATTTTTCCAAAATTACCTTTTGCATTTAATGATGTAAAAGGTGTATCAAAATGCATATCTGCTATATGAATAAATTTCATTTTTTACTCCTATTTTTTGTTTTTATTACTTCAAATATTTTACATTATATTAATTAATTAGTCAACTATTTTTGAAAAGCAATTTTGTCATATTGGTAACATTCTTGCTATTTTCAAATTTTAAAATTTTAAAGAAAAAATTCTTAATAATTTTATATTTTTGAATTGTTTTTATGTATACTTATGTCTTTTATTATTTTTATTAAACACTTCCTTCTCTTTTTCATCCTCCCGCATGGGTTTTAGCCATTTTTATTGAAATTTTTAATCAATATTTTAAGAGAAAGTTTATTATGCAGACTTATAATTTTATATTGTTATTTCTTAATTTTTACTAATTATAAAAAGTGAATATTTATAATGT
>CANQPV010000005.1 GCA_947625825.1 uncultured Clostridia bacterium
TCGAACCTCCGACCATCAGATTAAGAGTCTGCTGCTCTACCAACTGAGCTAATGACGCATAAATATTTGCAAATATTATTATAAGACGTTTTGGTCTTATTTGTCAATACTTTTTTGTTACTTATCCGAGAACGGCTGACTCTTAATCAGCTGTCCCCTGGTTAAGTATTTTATAGTTTGTTTGCAATTTCTGCAAATTGCTCTATGCTTAAATTTTCTCCTCTTGTGTTTTCTGATAATCCGAAGAGAATTTAATAATTCTTTTATTTTTTCTTTTGATGCTATTCCTGAGTTTGCAAGTCCATTTATTAAAGTTTTCCTTCTTTGCATAAAACTTGCTTTTATTATTTGAAAGAATTTTTTTTCATCTTTTAAATTTACTGGCGGATTTTTTCTTATATTTAATGTAATTACTTCTGAACTTACTTGTGGCTCTGGAATAAATGAAGTACTTGGTACTATCATTACTTTTTCAGATTCACAATAATAATATACGCAATATGTAATTGCTCCTGTTTCTTTTTCTCCTGGAATAGCAGTTAATCTATCTGCAACTTCTTTTTGTATCATAACAGTAATGCTTTTTGCTGGGACTTTTTCTTCTAATAATTTCATAATAATCGGAGTTGTAATATAATATGGAAGATTTGCTACTATTTTTATTGTATCTTTTTCTATATTTTGATCTTTTATTAATTTATCAAAATCTATTTTTAATACATCTTCATTTAATAATATAAAATTATTATAAAGTAAAAATCTGTCTTTTAATATATTAATCATTTTATTATCTAGTTCAACTGCTATTACCTTTTTTGCCTTTTCTAGTAATTTATTTGTTAATGTTCCAAGTCCTGGTCCTATTTCAATTACAATATCTTCTTCTGATATTTTTGCCGCTTCTATAATATTTTCTACAACTTGCTCATCTATTAAAAAATTTTGCCCTAAATTTTTATTAGCACTAATATTATATTTTTTTATTAAAAATTTAGTTTCTTCTTCAAGATCCATGATTTTTTTCCTTCCAATTTATGTTTATTAAATAAGTATATAAGCTTGCTTAAAAAAAGTCAACAAAAAAGGCTGTTATTTTCAAACAGTCTTTTTAAATTTTCTTATGCTGCTGGATTTTCTACATTAGTTTCAGGCACCTGCTCTTGATTTTCATTAGGTACTTCCTCTGGCTTTTCTTCTGGTTTTTCCTCTGGATCTTCTACTGGTTCTGCATTTACTTTTTTGGTTCCTCTTCTTACTATTTTTTCTTTTGCTTTATATGTATCTTTTGAAAGTAATTTTTGTTCAACTACTTTTCCGTCTAATTTTAAAATTTTATAACATTCACTTCTGCAACCATTTACACCTGCTTGTTCTACTACTTCTTTTCCTTCTTCTAATGTTGGATCGTCTTTATAAGTAGTTGTATAGCCAATGTATGATGTTATTTTAGGCTGTATTACTACCTGATATTCTTTTTCTTCTTTAATTCCATATATGCTTACTGCGCAAACTCCATTTTTTGAGTTTGTTACTATTTTTATAGGATATTTTCTAGTATTTTTAAATACGAAATCTATACTTCCATAATATACTGTTGCATCTCTACCCGCTGCTACATAACCTGTTAAAAACATGTGATTGCTTCTTTCTACAATTTCTAAATTAGCAAATAATGCTACATTATATAATGTAGAAGATAATTGACATATGCCTCCGCCAACATCTGGAACTACTTTTCCACCAATATATGCTGTTCCTTCTTTATAACCTGCTTCTATAGTTCTTCTTCCAACTACTGTATTATATGAAAAATTTTCACCCGGCATTATAACCGTTCCATTAACTTTTGAGCTTGCAAGTTCTATATTTGTACTTCTATTTCTGTTACTTGCATCATATGTTGTTGAAAATGTAGCAAGTAGGTCTGGAAATGCTTCTGCTCCTAAATTATTAATAGTTTTCTTAGGTACTGTTATTTTTAATGGAATTGTATATTCTTCTTTATCTTCTTCTAATAATTTTTTAGCTTCTTCTATAGATATTGCAAAGTCAATTCCATTTACATGTGGGTGTACTTGTGTTGGATTTTTTTCAACATAAGCATCTTGTGGCTCTTTATATATTTCATTTCTAATTTTTTCTAAATCAATTGGATCTGGTTCTTTATATATTGTAGGAATTTCAACTACTTGATAATTTGTATGAATATTGCCTAATTGCGAATATATTTTATTTTTTAATTCTTCATTATTTATTATATAACCTGCTTTTCCTTTTACAATAATTAATTTTTCATCTTCTATATAATAACTATTTTCTATAACAGCATCTTGCATTTTTGAACTAACATCTGTAATAGTTGTATTTAATAGCTCTTCATCTAAATATAATTTTGCTTTTATATTCTTTTTAAATAGTTTTGTAAATAAAATTTCATAATTATCTGTAATAATATTTCCTTTTCTTCCTATGTTGTATGCCTCTGCAACTGCTTTATTTACATCAAATTTAGCATTAAATGTATTTGCTGTTACATTTGTTTCTTCATCATTTCTTTTTAATATTAAATTATTATTTTCATCTTGAAATCTACTATTTATTGCATCATTTATTTGCTTTTCTGCTTGTTCTGCAGTTAAGTTGCTTACATCTATGTCTAAAATTGAAACTCCACTTATAATTTTATCATTATTCATATTTAGTAATGAAAATGTTACAGACAATGCTAATGCTAAAAAAATAATCAATGCAATTATAATTGTAATTGTTAATCCTGTTTTTTTCTTTTTTTGTGTAAATTCTTTATCTGCATTTTTGCTTTCATTTTTTTTAACTTTAAACTGTTTTTCATTATTTTCTTTTTCAGGCTGATTTTTAGTTTCTTCTAATACTTTGGATTTCTTATTATCTTTGCTAGAACTTCCTTCTTGCACTATTTCTTCTTTTTCTTCATTTTGTTTTTCTTCTTTTATTTCAGTTTCCTCTTTATTTTCATTTTCTTTCTTTTTCATAACTTTCCCCTCTACAAACAATATATACTTTTGTATGAAATAATATTACCACATATTTTTTAGTTTTACAATAAAAAGGAAGAGTATTTTTGTCATAATTTATATTTTTTTATCATTTTCTACTAGACAAGTTTTTTATTTTTCTATATAATGTTTATAGAAAATTTTGGAAAAAGGAGCATTCAAAATTATGATAGGTGAAATGATTGCATATATTCGTAAGGAAAATAAGTTAACAAAAGCAGGAATAGCTAGAGGTACAAATATTAATACCGGTCATTTAACTCATATTGAAAAAGGAGAAAGAAACCCTAGTCATAAAGTTCTAAGAAATATGTGTAAAACCATGGGAATTCCTTATCGTCCTTTAATGTATACATATGATAAAGAACTTACTGAAGAACATCATTCTTATAAGGTAGAAGCTCATATTCCTTATAATAAAATTCCTAGTTTTGATTTACTAGGTTCACTTGTTGATTGTCCTCCTACAATTCCTGGTGCATCTATTGCAGTTAAAATTAATGATACTGCTATGGAACCAAAATTAAAAAAAGATTCTTATGTTTACGTTGAATTTAATACTCCTTTAGATAATAGAGATTTAGGTCTATTTTCTTATAAAAATAAACTATTAATTCGTAGATTTATTATTCGTAAAGATGGTGTAGTTTTAAGGGCAGAAGATAAAGATGTAGCAGATATTTGTTTAAGTCCTAAAGAAGAATTTTACATTGTTGGTAAAATAGTTGGAACAGTTGCTGAAAATTAAATTTAAATATAATTTCAAAAAATGAATAATATTTTGTAAAAAATACTTGAATTATAAAATATTTAATATTATAATATCAAAATAGATAAACAAGAGATAAGTAGGGAGAATTTTAAATGGAATTAGTTAAAAATATTTTCTTTAATACAGATAAATTAGTAGAAAATTCAAAGGTAAAAATTTCTTATGCCGGAACTCTTTTTCAGGATGGTTCAGAAGAAGTTTATCTTCATTATGGTTTTGGCCTTAATTGGGAAAATTTAGGTGAAATTAAAATGGAAAAAACAGAACTTGGTTTTCAAGCAGAAGTAGAATTAGCTTCTTACGAGACTTTTAATTTCTGTTTTAGAAATGGAAATAATGAATGGGACAACAATGATGGTCAAAATTATATATTTCCCATTGAAAAAGTAGAACTTTCTTTAGTCGTTAAAGAAGATGCAGAAATTGCTGCTCCTAGAAAATTAAGAAGATCTTACATTTGGAGCAAAAAACTCCGCTTAGCAGTTTACAAAATTATTACTTATTTACCTAGATTGATTTCTGGAAATTATAAAAGAAAAATATCAGAATAAATTAATACAATCCCCAAGGCATATGCCTTGGGGATTTTGTTAGAGAAAAAACGATATAATTTTGATTTTTAAAGAATGGAAAACCTTACTCTTCGCTTACTTCTGCCGGCTGCTGAGAATTTTCTTCGGAAATAGGTTCCGAACCATTATTGGCGTTTTCCGTAGGTTCTCCTTCGCTGTATTCTTCCACTGCATCCATTTCCAAAAGCTTTTTGGAAACAAGTACAGAGGTAATGGTAGCGAAAACAGTAGGAATCATTTTTTTCAAAATGTCCAGAAGCTGTTTCATGAATACCTGCATTTTAGGATTTACATCCTTTTCTTTTTCACCTTCTGACTCTTCACCTTCCTCAGTAGAAGCTTTGCTTCCCAGAATCTTTTTGCCATACAGGAATAACAAAATTCCACCGATTACTGCCAAAAGGGCAAACATTTTGAACTTTTTCTGCTCTTCCTCGCTGGATAGGTCGATACCAAACTTGTCATGAACAAACGCCTTCGCCAAATCTGCAAAAAGGCTTAATCTGATAGACCAGTCCTCCGCAAATGAATGGAATTTCGCCTTTATCCTATCGACATAATTGTTCTTAGAGGGGTTCATGGTTAAATACACAATGATGACAGATATGGCAACTGGGAACATGTCTTCCGCTTTTGGCCGAAGCCAGTCAAGTTTTTTGCTTGCCTTTTCCAGCCCATTCATGCTGTTTTCGATTTCTTCGACCGAAACCTCATCTTTCGAATCCGGATCAGTGATAAAGGAAAATGCTGAAGAAAACAGCTTTGTAGCGCCATAGGACACGGCTAAAACTTTTCCGAAACTGAGAAGCTCCTTCAGAGCTTTCTTATCCTTCAGGAAAGGAAGCTCAAATCCCATGTTCTCCCTGCTAAGCTCCTCAACGTTATTGACATTGAAATTAGCAGTTTGAGCATTCAGAATTTTGTAGGCAGCATAAATGCTTGCCACCGGCAATGCCCATTTCAAAACAGGCTTGTACCTTTCAGCCAGCTGCTTAAGCTTTTCGATGTTTTCCTTTGGAGAATGCTCAAGCAATTGTTTTTTCAAACTTACCTTTTCCATTACAGAAACCTCCTTTGATTTTTGTTGCGTCATATTTTGAAGTTGTCTACTGATTTCTTGCTCTTTGCCATTTACTTGAGTTTCACGCTCTAGCAAAGTTTGTTCCCTGCGCGTTATTTCTGCTTCTCGTTCTTGCAAAGAACTTTGCTTGCTTTCTAAAGCTTGCTCAAGTTCTTGCAATCTTCTCTCTTCACTAAGATGATTGATGCCTGTGATTTTTTCATATTCAGACTCTTCAAATTCAAATCCCATTGTAATTCTTATGTTCCTATGATCACCTAAATCGCCCAGCTTGCAAATATTACAATCTTTCACAAAGCTACAGTTTTCACATTTTTCTCTTCCCACTACATTATTTGTAGTAAAAGCAACTTCGAATGTAACAATGGGTTTTAGTTTACTTTCCTGTATGGAAGAAATAGGAATTCCTCCTTCAGGTTTTATTGAAGAAGGGTTACAAAGTTGTAAGCCTTCATAGTAAAGAAAACCGTCATCAAAATAAAAATTACAGCTTCTTGCGTTAAAAAAATATTTTTTTCGTTGAGTATCACATATCATATTGTAGTACATGTAACACGAATTCAAGCGTATTAATGAATAATCGCTTTTCCATTCGTGCCATTGTCCACAATATGGACATAGAACCCGCTTTGGACGTAGCTCAAGAAGTTCTGCATGCATGATAAGTTTCACCTCTTAAATGTTTTTTTCATTTTACTGCGGATATTCCTCCTTCTTGTTGATGATACTTTGTTTTGTAATAAGCTATTCCTCCTTTTACTTAATAATCGTTTTTCTCCTTTCTTAAGAGTATATTTGTGCATATACACTCTAGTCTATCAAAGTCAAATGCCTTTGATATATGTTATACAGCAAATACCGATATTATTTTATCACTTATTTACATAAATATCAAGTGTTTTGTTAACTATATGTACCATCCACCATTTATAGAAATTATTTGACCAGTTGTATATGTATCTTCAATTAACCATTTTACACATTTAGCAATATCATTTGGCATTCCTATTTTATTTAATGGAATTTCCTCTTTTATTTCATTTTTTTCTTGTTCTGTTAGATGTGAATTCATTTCAGTTTCTATTATTCCTGGCGCTATTGCATTTACTCTAATATTTGATGGTCCTACTTCTTTTGCTAATGCTTTTGTAAGTCCATTGACTCCTGCTTTTGCAGTTGAATAAGCAACTTCGCAAGATCCACCTGTTATTCCCCATATAGAAGATATGTTTATTATGCAACCTTGTTTTTTATTTATCATTTCTTTTAAAGCTTCTTGTGAACAATAAAATACAGAGTTTAAATTTGTATTTAGCATATTATTCCATTCTTCGTCTGTGATTTCTGTAAATAATTTTTGACTAGAAATTCCTGCATTATTAATTAAAACATCTATTGTTTTAAATTTTTTTAAAGTAAAATCTATTAATTGCTTTACTTCTTCTCTTTTAGAAACATCTGCTTTAAAAATTTCTATTTTCTTATTTTGCTTTAATAAATTTTCTTGTATTTGTTTTGCTTCGTTTTCTGATTTATTATAGTTTAAAACAATATTATAATTTTCCATTGCTAGTAGCCTAACAATTTCTGCTCCAATTCCTTTTGATGCACCTGTTATAACTACTGTTTTATTTGTTATATTTTTTTCTTTCACTTCTTCCATAATTTCTATTTGCTCCTTTATAAGTACTTGTTAATGAATGACAATTTGGACATAATAATATTAAATTTTCTTCATTATTATTTTGATAATTGCCATCTATATGTTCTATTTCTAATGGAATTTTATTTGTATATGGGTTTTTCTCTCCCCATCCGCATCTTGCACATTTATTATTATATTTTTCCATTAAATATCTTTTTATATGTAAGGAAGTTTGATAACTACCCCTTATCCCACTTGTTTTATTATTTTTCCAATTATTAATATATTCTTTATATTCATACTCTTTTTGACACTGATTATTACAAAATTTTTTCTTATTATTAATTAAATTTTGACAGTTTAAGCAATACAATATTTTATTTATAATTTAATTTTAAAATTAAATTATATCTCCTTTCTTTTGAATAATAAAAGCAAAGAACTAGACAAGTTCTAAAACAAGTCTAGTTCTAAGTAATGGAGCCACTTATCTGATTCGAACAGATGACCTACTGATTCATACTACTATAACTTTCATTACCACATTTTATTGTGTTTGTAGTCTGGACTTTCTCTTTACCATGGCTTTTGCTTTAGGTATACCGTATAAAGTCTCTACACTTGAAAACAAACTGTTTTCTAGCTCGGGATTAGCATTTTAAAGCTTTCCCCGAATTAGCGGTATCCACTTTATATGTTTCCATATAAAGGTGCAAGATAGTTCAAAATAAAACTTTTAGTTTTATCTATCCCACAAGTCAGTTGCTCTACCAGCTGAGCTAAAGTGGCATATATTGGTGACCCCGACGGGAATCGAACCCATGTCTCCGCCGTGAAAGGGCGATGTCTTAACCGCTTGACCACGGGGCCATGAAATAAAACTTGTCTAGGATTTAAGTTTATATTCTTAAACCCTAGAGTTGGTGAGCCATCGCGGACTCGAACCGCGGACAACTTGATTAAAAGTCAAGTGCTCTACCACCTGAGCTAATGACCCAAGTTTCAAGCTTGCAACTCTCGTTTGAGTTAACACAAGCTTTATTTTAAACTATTTTATATGGTTTGTCAAGACATTTTTTAAAATTTATAGGGAAAAATATCTAAAAAACATATTCCCTTAAAAACCTTTTATATTATGCATTTAATTTTTCTATAATTTCGTCTACATCAAGTCCATGTACTTCACAAGCTTCTTCTATAGTTTCTGCTTGAGAAGCAGGACATCCTAAACAATGCATTCCAGCTTCTAATAAAATTTCTGCTTTTTCAGGTGCACTTTCTAATAATTCACCTATTGTCATATCTTTCTTTATTTCCATAACGTTCTCCTTTCCAAAACTATATTTTATTTTATCACATTTTTACAAAAAAGTATAGACAAATTTAAAAATTTAGTATATGATAAAAAAAGTGAGGTGATATAAAATAGAATTAATTGATTATTTTTTCATACTTCTTATTATCAATTCTTTTATCTTTTTTTATTCATTATATACTTTTTTCGATATAAAAATATTTCATAACTTGCAGGGTTCAAAATTAAAATTAAAAACAAATTCATTCAAATAGGAGGCTTTGTTATTGTTAAAACGTATTTTATTTACTTTATTTTTTGTGTCTATATTTTGTTTTATTGGTTTTCAAATCTTTATTCCACTTTATAATCAAAATCATATTATAGTAGATTATGGACTGCATTCTTTTGATATTTGCACAGAACAGCCTGTTTTATGGAAATATTGTAAAATTTGGTTTTGTTTTACTTATATTTTTTCTTCATTTTTCTTTTCAAATATGATATATCATTTGTTTTTTCATAAATTTTTTAAAAGCTCAAAAAAATATAAGCCTAAAATTAAAAAGCAAAAAAATTCTATCTCTTTAATTAATTCAGAATCAGATGATTCTTTAAAACTTTTAGTCGGAGAAACTGAAAAAGAAAAAAATTTAATATATTTACCAGAAAAAAGTTTATATCAAAATATTTTAATCACAGGAACTATAGGAACTGGAAAAACTAGTAGTGCTATGTATCCTTTTACTAAGCAACTAATTGCTTATTTGCATGATAATGAAAATGAAAAACTTGGCATGCTTATTTTAGATGTAAAAGGAAATTATCATAAAAAAGTTTTAGAATTCGCTCAAGAATTTGGTAGAGAAGATGATGTTATTACTATTGAATTAAAAGGCAAATATAAATATAATCCTTTACATAAACCAAATTTAAAACCTTCTATTTTAGCAAATCGTTTAAAAACGGTCCTATTACTTTTTTCTAAGAATAATACAGAATCCTATTGGCTCGATAAAGCTGCCCAAATTTTAGAAGAATGTATTAAACTTTGCAGGCTATATAATAATAATTATGTTACTTTTCAAGAGTTACATAAATTAGTCACTATTCCGAATTATTATCTAGAAAAAATTAATTTATTACGTGAAAGATTTGCTAAGAATGAATTTTCTGAAAATCAAATTTATGATTTGCTTTCTGCTATAACTTTCTTTCAAAAAGAATTCTTATCACTAGATGATAGAACTTTATCAATTTTAAAATCTGAAATTACTCGTATTACAAACTGTTTTATATCTGATTATGATGTTTTAAAAACATTTAATCCTAATAAAGAAGAATTAAATTTTTTTGGATTTGAAGAAGTACTTTCTAAAGGAAAAATTGTAGTTTTAAATATGAATATTAATGAATATTCTAATCTTTCAAAAATAATTGCAGCATATTTAAAATTAGATTTTCAAACTGATGTTATGTCAAGACTAGCTAAAAATAATTATTCTAATTTTAGAAGTGTTTGTTTTATTTCTGATGAATATTCCGAATATTGTACAGAAACGGATGCTAATTTTTTCTCTCAAAGTAGGGAGGCCAAATGCATTAATATTGTTGCTACTCAAAGTTACACATCTCTTCTTAATACTTTACATGACCAGGCTACAGTTAATGTTATTATTCAAAATTTAATTAATAAATTATGGTTTCGCAGTGATGATATTTTTACTATTGAAACAGCACAAAAGCAAATTGGAAAAGAAGATAAAGAAAAAATTTCAAGAGGTTATTCTGAAAATGCTAAAGAAACAGTTTTTAGCTATTTTACTAATTCTTTTAATTCTAAAAATTCTAGTATATCAGAAACTGTTAATACACATATTTATTCTGATTTTGTATATGATACAAACTTTTTTACACAATCACTTAAAAATTTTTCTTGCCTCGCATTTCTTTCTGATGGGTCTAAAATAATTAATCCACAAAAAATTAATTTATTTCCATATTTTAAATAATTAATTAAAAAATTTATTATAAGGAGTGTTTTTATGTTTATTAAAAAATTAAATCAAAATCTTTTTATTAAAATATTATTTTTATTTATAATATTTTTTATATTTTTATATTCTCCAGTACATGCTGGTTTGTTTGATGGAAATCCACAAATTGTAGATAAATTAAATTCCGCATTTGAGCAAATTGAAGGTTGGTTATTAAAGCTTGCTACTCCTGCAGCTGCAGTTGCAATAGCTGTTGGTGTTTTTATGCAAAAATTTAGCTTTGGAGATGAAGAAAGAATAAGAACCGCTAAAAAATTAATTCGAGGTACTTTATTTTCATATGCATTTATTCTTGTTTTAGATTTAGTTTTATCTGCAATTCAAACATTATTAAAATAGGAGGCGCTATTTTTGGAAGATCCTACTTCTTTAACTAATACAATTATTCAAACTATTAATTCTATTTTTCAAACTTTATTTTCTTCTATTGATAACAGTGTTTATAAAATATTAGATAAAATTACTTTTGTTGATAGTAGCATTTTAACTGATTCTATTTTTGAAAAATTATTTGGCACAAATTCTTCTAATGGATTGCTTTTAGTCGCTAATTCTTTGCTATTTGGTTTTAGTCTATATTATGCCATTAGACTATTGTATTCTTATTATATGAATTTGCAAATAGAAAGACCATTTCAATTTATTTTTAAATTATTAATTTTTGGAATTGTTATGAATTGCTCTTATTTAATTTGTAAACAATTTTTGGAACTTAATAGTTTTATTTCTGATGCAATAAGAAATGTTGGAGAAAGAGTTTTAGGAAGTGAAATTTCTTTTTCAGGATTAATTGCTCAATTAAATGATTATATTTCTATTAATGAAGAAAGTTTTACTATATTTTCATTTGATGGAATTATAAAAAGTTTTATTTCAATAGGCTTATTTAATTTAATTTTTTCATATTCCTTGCGTTTTATTTTATTAAAAATATTTATTTTATTAACTCCGTTTTCTATATTAAGCTTAATAAATAATTCTACTTCATGGTTATTTAAAACATGGTTCAGAACAATTTTATCTTTGCTATTGCAACAGTCTTTCGTTTCAATTATTTTATTAATTATTTTTTCTGTTCCATATCAAAATGAAAATATGCTTTCTAAATTGATTTATATAGGTGGTATTTATGCTTTAATTCGTGCTAATTCATATATAAGAACTTTAATCGGTGGAATTTCTACTGATGTTTCTAATAATTTGCAATTTGGAGCTAGCACATTAAAAAATATTTAATAATTAAATTATTTATATTTATTAATATTAATTATTATATTTTATTTTTTATTTATATTTTTTAATTTAAAAAATAATTATTTAAATTATATTTTTATTTAATCTTATACGAGGAGAAAATTATATGAAATTTATTTTTCCACAAAATTATAATTTTAAAAATAAATTATTTGGAATTTTAGATTATTCATCTTTAATATTAAATATTATTTGGGATGTTATTATTTTTATATTAATAAATTTATTTTTTAAAAGTTTAAATATTAAAATATTTATTTTTATATTGTTTTGCCTTCCAATTTTATTATTTAGTATAATTGGTTTTAATCACGAAAATATAGTTTATATTTTAGTGTATATTATAAACTATATTAAGAGCCCAAAATTATATTTATATTCAAAAGATTAGAAATTGTCTTTTTGTTAAAATGCATTTTTGTTTATTTTTATTATATAATAACACTTATTTTTTATATTTTATAAAGTTTTGTTTTTTGTTTTCATAATTATATTATGTATATCGTTTTAGTTTAATATAAAATAAGCCTCAAAGTATTCAACCCCAAGTGTTTTTTAACTAAATTATATTAATTTTTAATTTTTAAATTTATCAAATTGTGTTTTACTTTTTTAAAATTTTAAATAATAGATTCATTTTTTCCTTTATAATTTTTCTCATTTTTCATACTTTTTTGACAACTTTTTATTTTGTTTAATTTTCATTTTTTATAAAAACTTTTAAATTTAAATTTTATACAATTATATATTTAAAAAAATATTTTTATTTTAATTTAAATTAATTTTTTATATGATTTTTTTGTTTTAATTTATTAATATTTAAATTTTTTATAATTTCTTTATTTTAGTTATTATTTAATATTTAATGATTTAATTATTTAATTTATTACAATATTAAATTATTTTAAATAGGAATTTATTTTTTCTATTTTTTATAAACTATTTTTTTTATGTTTTGTTGTAAATTTAATAGAAAAATGATATAATTTGTCAAAATACAATAATTGGGGGAATTCCTATGAAATTAGAACAAAATGATTTATTACCATTGTTTTCAAATACAAATATACCAGATATATTTTTTACAGAATATTTGCCAGAAGCAAATAGCGATTTTGTAAAAGTATATTTATATATCTTATTTCTTTCTAAATATGATAAAGACATTAAAGTAAATGACTTATGCAAAAAATTAGGACTTTCTCTAAAGATAATTCAAGATGCTATTAAATATTGGGAAGAACAAAATGTGCTTATTAGAAAAAATACTGGTTTTGTTTTTAATAACTTACAAGAAATAGAGTTAAATCATTTATATAAACCAAGAGTTGCTTTATCTGCTGAACAAATTCAAAAATCTGCTGAAAGTCAAAAGCGCGCAAAAACTCTTGAGTATATTAATAATAAATTCTTCTCTGGTTTAATGCCAACTACCTGGTACCCGGATATTGAATTATGGTTTAAAAAATATGAATTTGATGATGAAGTTATGATTGCTTTATTTGAATATTGCTTTGATAAATCCGCTCTTCATAGAAACTATATTCAAGTAGTTGCAGATGCTTGGTCTAAAAATTCAATTAAAACTTATAATGATTTAGAATTATATTATGAAAAACAAGAAAAAGTAAATAAAGTTGCTAATATGATTATTAAAAAGTTAAATATATCAAGACCTTTATCTCATTATGAATTTAATTATGTAGAAAAATGGATTATTGATTTTAATTTTTCTTTTGACATAATTGAAATTGCCTTAAAAAGAACTACATCTAAAGTAAATCCTAGTTTTGATTATATTGATAAATTATTAACTGATTGGCATGATAGAAAATTTACAACTCCAGAACAAGTTCAAAAATTTTTAGAAGATATGAAACAAAAAAATAAAGATATAAAACAATTAGAAAAGAAAACTGGATATCAAAAATATGATCAAAGAACTTATGATAATTTAAATGAATTATATGCAAACAAAAAAAATTAATTTAGTGGAGGTTTTATTTTGAATAATTCAACTCTTAAATCTTTATTAATTGAATATGATAAAAAAAGAATATTTGCTGAAGAATTAGCACAAAAAAATAAAGAAAATTTATATAATAAATTTCCTGAGCTTTTTGATATTGATAAAAAATTAAGTTCTTTAGCTTTATCAACAATAAAAGAAATGACTAAAAATAATAATAAAGAATTAATTGAAAAATTAAATTCTGACATTACTATTTTAAAAAATCAAAAAGAAAAAATATTAAAATCAATTGGTAAAGAAGCAGAAAGTATTATACCAAATTATGAATGTAAAATTTGTAATGATACCGGTTATATTTTTGATGGTAAAACTTCTAAAATGTGCAATTGTTTAAAGCAAAAAATTTACAATATAGAATATAATAAATGTAATATTAGTAATTTAGAAAAACAAAATTTTAATAATTTTAATTTGAATTTATATTCTAATGAAATTTCAAAAGATAAATATGGCACAGATATTTCTCCAAGGGAAAATATTAAATTAATTTTAGATATTTGTAAGAAATTTATTACTAATTTTGATAATTCAGAAGAAAAAAATTTATTATTTAGAGGAAGAACAGGGCTTGGAAAAACTTTTCTTTCTAGCTGTATTGCAAATGAATTATTAAAACAAGGTAAAACTGTATTATATCAAACTTCTTCTGTTATGTTAGATACAATTATTAATTATCATTTAGGAAAATCAAATATTTCTTCTGATATTTATGATCATTTGTTAAATGTAGACTTGCTAATTATTGATGATTTAGGAACAGAAGGAATTAATAATATGAAATTAACAGAATTATTTAATTTATTAAATACTAGATTATTAAATTCTAAAAAGGTTACTAAAACTATTATTTCTACTAATTTAACTTTGCAAGATATTTTTGATGCTTATGATGAAAGAATAGTTTCTAGAATTATTGGATACTATAATATTTGTTATTTCTTTGGTGATGATATTAGATTTAATAAATAAAAAATCGTTTGCAAAGCAAACGATTTTTTATTATTTATTCTTCATCTTCTTCAGGATTAATAGTTTCTATGCTAACTACTTTTCCTTCATTTGTTCTCATTAATGTAACACCTTGTGTTGATCTACCTAAAACACTAATATCTTTTACTCTTAATCTAATAATTGTTCCATTTTCTGTAATTAGCATTACATCTTCATTGTCTGTTGCAATACGAATTCCAACTAATTTTCCTGTTTTTGGCGTAATCTTATATGTAGTTACACCTTTTCCACCTCTTGTTTGAACTCTGTATTCATCTAATTCTGTTCTTTTTCCAAAACCGTTTTCTGTAATTGCAAGTAATGTGGCATTTTTATTACCTTCAATAATGCTTTCCATTCCTATTACAGAATCTTCTTCATTTAAACGAATACCTATAACTCCTTGTGCAGTTCTTCCCATTGGTCTTACATCTTTTTCTCCAAATGTAATGCAAGCTCCTTCACGTGTTACTAATACAACATTATCTTCGCCATCTGTTAATCTAACGTCTATTAATTCATCATCTTCTCTTAATGTAATAGATAAAAGTCCTGTTTTTCTACTAGAATCAAATTCATTTAATGGTGTTTTCTTAATGAAACCTTTTTTAGTTCCCATTAATAAATATTTTCCATCAGCAAAATTAGAAATTGGAATAACTGCTGATATTTTTTCTCCTGCATCTAATCTTAATAAATTAACTATTGCAGTCCCTTTTGCAGTTCTTCCCGCTTCTGGTACTTCATATCCTCTTAGTCTATAAAGTTTTCCTTTATTGCTAAAGAATAATATTGTATCATGAGTTGAAGCTGTAAATATTTGTTTTACAAAATCTTCTTCTCTAGTTGCTAGCCCTGTAATTCCCTTTCCTCCACGTTTTTGGCTTTTATATGTATCTATTGGCATTCTCTTTATGTAACCAAAGTGAGTTAACGTAATTACAGTTTGTTCTTCTTTTACTAAATCTTCAATATTAATTTCTCCTTCTGCAGCAACAATTTTTGTTCTTCTTTCGTCACCATATTTTTGCTTAATTTCTAATAATTCTTCTTTTATAATGTCATAAACTAATTTCTCACTTGAAAGCACAGCTCTTAAATGTTCAATTAATTTCATTAATTCATTATATTCTTCATCAATTTTTTCTCTTTGTAATCCTGATAATGTTCTTAATCTCATATCTAGTATAGCTTGTGCCTGAATTTCAGAAAGTTTAAATCTTTCCATTAATCTTTCTTTTGCATCATCATAAGAATTACGAATAATTTCAATAACTTCATCAATATTGTCTAAGGCAATTTTTAATCCTTCTAAAATATGTGCCCTTGCTAATGCTTTTTCTAATTCAAATTGTGTTCTACGAAGAATTACATCTTTTCTATGATCAATATAATAATCTAAACATTGTCTTAGTGTTAAAATTTTAGGTTCGCCATTTACTAATGCAAGCATTATAATTCCAAAAGTATCTTGAAGTTGTGTATGTTTATATAATTGATTTAAAATTACTTGAGCATTTACATCTCTTTTTAATTCAATTACTATTCTAATTTTTGATTCTCTATCTGATTCATCTCTAATTTCTGAAATGCCTTCTATTCTTTTCTCTTTAACCAAATCTGCCATATCTTCAATTAATTTTGCTTTATTTACTTGATATGGAAGAGAATTTACAATAATTCTTTGCCTATTTCCACTCATTTCCTCTATTTCAGCTTCTGCTCTTACTGTTATTTTTCCTCTTCCTGTTGTATAAGCTTGTTTAATACCTTCTAAACCTAGTATAATTCCTTCTGTAGGGAAATCTGGCCCTTTTATTACTTCCATTAATTCTTCATCTGTAACATTATCTTCATCTATAATTTTTATAATTCCATTTATTACCTCTGTTAAATTATGTGGTGGAATATTAGTTGCCATTCCTACTGCAATACCAGAAGAACCATTAATTAATAATGCTGGTATTTTTGCAGGAAGTACAGTTGGCTCTTGTAATCTATCATCATAGTTTGGCATAAAATTAACTGTATTTTTTTCTATATCTGTAAGCATTGTTTCTGCAATTTTAGCCATTCTTGCTTCTGTATACCTCATAGCAGCAGGACTATCTCCATCAACAGATCCAAAGTTTCCATGTCCATCAATTAAAGGATATCTTTGTGTAAAATCTTGTGCTAATCTAACCATAGCATCATATACAGAAGAATCTCCATGTGGATGGTATCTACCTAAAACAGAACCTACAGTATTTGCGCATTTTCTATATGGCTTGTCTGATGTAATACCATCTTCATACATAGAGTATAAAATTCTTCTATGTACTGGTTTTAAACCATCTCTTACATCTGGAAGTGCTCTAGATACAATAACACTCATAGCATAGTCAATATAAGCAGTACGCATTTCTTTTTCTATGTCACGTTCTATTATTTTTCCGTCATTTCTTTTTTGCTCATTTGCTTCCATTTTTATACCTCTTTTCTTGTTTTCTTTACCTGTTAATTATACTAAAATGGGAAAAAATATGCAAGCAAAAAATAGAAGAAAAATGCTATTTAATTAGCAAAATTTTATATATAAATATTAAAACTTATGCAGTTAATATTCCAGCTAATTGTAATTGTTCTTCACTTAAATTAAAGTTATGTCCATTATTTTTTATTAATAAATGTATATTTTCAATTTCTCTTGCTTGTTTAATAGTAGTTTCTAATGGTAATAATTCTTTTAATCTATCTTTTATCTTTTGATATTCTCTTTCCATTCCGTCAAAATCTTTTTCATTGTAATAATTACGCCAATTATTTTCATACTTTCCTAATTTTTCTACATTATCTAATTGACTTACAAACTCAGTTTCAATGTTAGTAGCAATATTATCTAATATTACATTTTTTCCTTGCCTTATTAAAGTTGCTACATTTCCTGGTATCCATCCATTTTTTGTACTAACAGATATGGCAGAATCTAAAACATTAGAAACTCCGTCTATAATTCCTCCATTTTTTATTGCATTTTGTGCTTGTGAAATATTCTCAAATT
Organism: uncultured Clostridia bacterium; assembly: GCA_947625825.1. Classification (GTDB taxonomy): domain Bacteria; phylum Bacillota; class Clostridia; order TANB77; family CAG-508; genus CAG-273. The sequence goes on from CANQPV010000005.1 coordinate 17,776, forward strand.
TTCCTGTAAGTATACCTGTTACGCTTTTACCAAGTTCAATTCCGCTTTCAACTGCTTTATTAATTCCTTCTCTTAAACCACCTTTTATTAAACTATTTTTTACATCTATTACTTGATTTTCAACAAAATCTGGTAATACCCATCTTAAACCTAAATCAATAGCAGTATTTATTATTTTTCCTACTGTAGAATTTAAAAATCCATTTTGTTCTTCCCTTGTAACTAATTCATTTAATTCTTTTTCCTCTATGTTTTGATTTATTTGTTTAGTTTCTTCTTTTAATAAATTTTCCATTTTTTTATTCTCCTTTTATATTTTTTTAGTTTTTTATTTTTAAATTTTTATATATATTCAAATATTCTTTTTGTAATTTTTTATTTAAATTACCTAAAGCATTTTTATTAATAATTAAATTATAATTTGTATTAAAATTTAACTTTCCTAAAATATTAAAATCTGAAAATATATTTTTTAATATGGAAATATCTATAGAATTTAAATCATATTTATTAAATACTATATTAAAATTTCTAATTGGAATTTTCCATTTATTAATATATATATTTAATAAATTTTTTGCTTTTTTTATTTGCAATAAATTCGTTTCTGAAATAAAAATATTTAAGCTAGATAATTTCATAATTTCTTTTGTAAAATCTAAAAAACATTCTGAAGATGTGTCTATAATAATTGTATTATAATCTTGTGCTAAAACATCAAAAATATTTTTTAATTTTATATTATTAATTTTATAATTTGAGTCAATCAATAAATTTACTCCAGATATTAAATCAATTTTTGAATTAATTTTAATTATTAATTCTTCTATTTTTATTTCATTTGATCTATTTTTTATTTTATTTAATATTTTTTCAGAATATTTTTTTACTCCTAAAATGGTATGTAAACTATTATTTAAAATATCAAAATCTATAATTAAAATTTTATTTTTATTTATTGATTTAGCTAAATTAACTGTAAATATACTTTTTCCTACACCACTTGTTCCACTTACACAAATTATTTCTTTTGTTTTTTCTTTTAATACTTTTTTTCTAAAAAATTTATTATATAAATTAATTATTTTTTCTTTTTTTTGTGACTTATTTAAAATTATATTTTCTTTTTCATTTTTTTCTTCTAATAATTTTTTAAGTTCAATTATTTCTTTTTTTAATTCATTATTTTGCTCATTTTTATTTTCTTTAATAATTTGAATTATTTCTTTAATTTCTATTTGATTATTATAAAAAATAAAATCTACACCTTTGGCATATAAATAATTTTCTAATTCTTTATTTTCTTTTTCTAAAAATAAAATTATTTGTATATTATTATTAATTGATTTTATTTTTTCTATTAAATTTTTTATTTCTAAATTTCCTGATATTAATTCACTTAAAATTAAACAATTAATATTAGGTTCTTTTTCTAAAAATTCAAATATTCCTTCTTGATATTGTATATCTTCAGACATAATTTCAAATTCGTTTTCTTTTTTTAAATTTACATTTAAAATTGGATTACCTATTGCTGTTATTATTTTTTTCATTTTTTATTCCCCCATTTATTATATTTGCTTCAAAATCTGCTGCTTCAATTTTTGTTAAAATATGTTCATTTCCTATAAACATTAAACATTCTCCTCTTTTTAAAGATTTAATTTCTATTTTTTCTTTTTCTGATAAATTTGTATATTTTTCTAATACTTTAATATTTTCCTCTTCTAAAGAAAAAAATGTTTTTATTTCTGAATTATTTAAAATACTTTTTCCATAAATTCCATCTTCTAGGCTAAATAAATCTGAAATATCTTGTGTAATCGCTACGCTACTTCCTCCATATTTTCTTATTGTTTTAAATATTTTATAAATAAAACCAGCTACATCTTTATTTGAAGTAACACCTATTAATCTCCATATTTCATCCATATAAATTGCTTTTTTTACTTTTCTATCTTTTTTTATTCGATCCCAAAAAAGATCAATACAAAGCCACATTCCATATTTTAAGTTATCCTCTCCTAGTTCATATACATCAGCTACTATTAGTAAATTTTTAAGTTCAATGTTAGTATAATTATTAAAATATTTTAACGAACCTTTTACAAATGGAATTAATTTAATTTGAAACTTTTTAGTTTTTTCACTTTCTCCTAATAATTCATAAAAATCTCCTAAAATTGGCATATCATGTGTATCTTTAAAAATTGGTTTAATAGATATTTTTTCAAAATCTTTTTTATATAATGTTTCATCGTCAAAAGTAATTCCTTTTTTTTCGTATAATTCAATAATTTTTTCTTCTAAAATAGCCTTTTCTTCTTCGTTTAAATTTCCAAATATTAAATTAAAAAATCCAATTAATTTGCTAATTTTATTTGCTAAATATCCTTGTCCATCTTCTTCTATGCTTTCTTCTCTAATATCAAATACATTTATATATGTATTTGAACCTGGACCAATTTTTAACAAAGTTCCCTCTAAGTTACTACATAAATTGCCATACTCTCTATCTGGATCTATAATATATTGCTCTATTCCAAGTATTCTATTTCTTAAAACTAATAATTTTGTATAAAAAGATTTTCCAGCTCCACTTGTTCCAAAAATACAAATATTTGCATTTTTATATTTATCACTGTTGTATCTATCTACAAAAACTAAAGAATTATTATAAATATTAGTTCCAATTAAAATTCCTTCCTCATCAAATACTGCAGAGGAAATAAATGGATATGTTGATATAAGTCCACTTGTTAATATATTCCTTTTTGCAGCTTCTTTTAAAAATTTAGAATTTTGCATAATTGGAAGTGAAGTTAAAAATGCCTGCTCTTGCCTAAAATATGCCCTTTTAGATTGCATTCCTTTTCCTTGCAATAATCCTTCTATTTTATTTAATAAATATTCTAATTCTTTTAACTCACTAGAAAATGTAGTTACATAAATATATAAAAAATATAATTCTTCATTATTTACTTGCATTTCCTTCCTAATATATTTTGCATCATTATATGTAAACGCAGCTAAATCTATGTCTTGCCTATTTTGATTACTTTCTTTTAAGTCTACTGAAACATTTCCAATATGATATGTTAAATCTCTAATTGTTTTATAAGTATCTTGTTTTTCATAAAAAATTGAAATATTTAAATTAATATTTGCATCAATTAATGATTTTAATAATAAATCTGTTTGTTCTCTAAAATAATTTGTAATTATTAATGTAGAATAATACATATTATCTATTTCAATATATTTTGGGTTTAATAAATTAATATAAGATGGGCTTAAATTATCTTTTTGTGAAACTGTACCTCCTAAAAAAAGGAGATCTTTATTTTGCTCATTATTATTTTTTCTTTTAATAATTTTCTCTTTTAATTTTTCTAAAAGATCTTTTATAATTTTTTGTACCTCCTATTTTAAATTTGATTAAAATATATTCGGGAATTTAAAAAAGAAAATAAAATGGAAAGAGCCTCTTGTTTTGTGTCTATTGAAATAACCATGTTTCCACACCTTGATAAGCAATCCTTTATTTTAAAATATTTATCGTTTAAGTTTTCTACAGCATAATTTTCAAAATTTAAAATTTCTTTATTTTCATTTTTTTCTTTTAAAATAATATAAAAATTTTTTGTAGAGGATTTTTTATCATGATTTAAATTTTTTATGTACTGAATATAATTTTTAGAAATTTCTTGAATAGAATTTTTTTCATTAGTTAAATTTTCATTTATTTTTTGAATATGTTTGCTCAAGTCTTCTTTGTTACTTTGAATTAATATTTGAAAACAAAAGTTACAAGTTTTTAAAAATATTTTATATGAATTTAAAATAGCTTCTTTTTCTAATTCTGATTTTAAATTAAAATTTATTGGAGTTATTTTTAATATTTTTATATATTCTTTATTTTTTAATTCAATAATTCCATTATTTAAAATTTTTTCAAACGGAAGCCACTCTTGAACTGTTAAATTTTTTTTATTTTCCATATTCCTCCTTTTAAATAAATTTTTTATTCTTATGAATTATAATTGACTTATTAAATTAAGTATATTTTTTGTATTAATCAAAATAGTATAATAATGCTAGCACTATTAAATAAATTGAATTAATATTTTTTAATTTAATGTTGGAATTCCTAGAATAAAATTTAAAAAATTATGTAAATTAGTAATTACTAATTTTATAATACTCTCATATGCAAAAAATGTCAAGAAAAATCGTATGCCAAAATTCGACAAAATTTTTATGAATAAAAAAATTTTAAATTAACATAATAAGAATATAAGGTTAATATTAGTTGAACTAAGAGTTTTATAGGGTCTATTTTGGGCTTTATAAAATTCGAGCAAAGAGTTATTATTGCTTAAAATTAGCTTTTAGGTGATAATAATTCGGAGATGAGAGTATATAATTTGTATTTAAGCTATATTTGCAATTTATTTTTGTTACTATAATGAAGATAGATATAAAATATATGGTTGAAGATATATATTATATATTCGAAGTTAAGATTATTTTTATATTTTTTAATGGTTGTTATTAGTCCTTTTTTAAGGATGAATATGGCTATTAAAAGTATACTAATAGTCGAGCAACTGATTTATATATTTGATGCATAGCTTATTTGTATAGTAATATACATTAGGTTAAAAATTAGGTATATAAGTTTTAGCTGTAAATTAATATTAGCTTTATTAGATAATAGCTAGTAGGTTTTATTTCCTACTAGCTATTAAAAAATATTAAACATCTAGGTTTCTTACATATTTTGCATTATCTTCAATAAATTTTCTTCTTGGTTCTATTTCATCACCCATTAATAATGTAAATATAGCATCTGCTTTCATAGCATCTTCCATTGTTACTTTTATTAAAATTCTTTTTGCTGGATCCATTGTTGTTTCCCACAACTGCTCAGGGTTCATTTCTCCTAAACCTTTATATCTTTGAATTCCAAGTTGATCTCTTGGTATTCCCTTTTCTGCTAAATCATTAAATGCTTTTTCTAAGTCTTCATCTGTATAACAATAAATATCTTCCATTCCTTTTTTAGATAGTTTATATAAAGGAGGTTGTGCTAAATATACATTTCCATTTTCAATAAGTGGTCTCATATATCTAAAAAAGAATGTTAATAATAATGTTCTAATATGTGCACCATCAACATCGGCATCTGCCATTATTATTACTTTTCCATAACGAATTTTAGATATATCAAAATCATTTCCAATTCCAGCTCCTACTGCTAAAATTACTGGTTGCAATTTATCATTATTATAAATTTTATCTGCTCTTGATTTCTCTACATTAAGCATTTTTCCCCAAAGTGGAAGTATTGCTTGAAATCTTCTATCTCTACCTTGTTTTGCACTACCACCTGCAGAATCTCCCTCTACTATGTATACTTCACATTCCTCTGGAACTTTGCTACTACAATCCGCTAATTTTCCTGGTAAAGTAGTTGTTTCTAATGCACTTTTTCTCCTAACTAATTCTCTAGCTTTTCTTGCAGCTTCTCTAGCACGTGATGCATTAATACATTTTTCCAAAATAGCTCTACCTACTGATGGGTTTTCTTCTAAAAATGTTGCTAAAGCATCATTTACCATACTAGCTACAATTCCTGTAACATTACTATTTCCTAGTTTTGTTTTTGTTTGTCCTTCAAATTGAGGCTCTTTTACTTTTACTGAAACAACTGCTGTAATTCCTTCACGAATATCTTCACCTAATAAATTAGGATCTTTTTCTTTTAGTAAATTATGACTTCTTGCATAGTCATTAAATGCTTTAGTTAAACCTCTTTTAAAGCCTTCTAAATGAGTTCCACCTTCAATTGTATTAATGTTATTAACAAATGTATATATATTTTCTGAATAAGCTGTTGTATATTGAAAAGCTATTTCTACTGGAACTTCTCCATCTTTTTCTATATAAATTGGTTTTTCATGTATTTTTTCTTTGTTATTATTTAAAAATTCTACAAAAGAATTAAGTCCTCCTTCAAAATGAAATTCTGCTTTTTTTATATCTTCTGGATTTCTTAAATCTTGAATATTAATTTTTAATCCTTTTGTTAAAAATGCAATTTCTCTAAATCTAGTTTCTAAAATTTCATATTCATATTCCAAAGTTTCAAATATAGTATCATCTGCTAAAAATCTAACTTTAGTTCCTGTTTTGTCAGAATCTCCTATTCTTGTTAATGGCTCTACAGTTTTACCTCTTTCAAATTTCATTTGATATATTCCGCCATCTCTTTGAATTGTTACTTCTGTCCAAGTAGATAAAGCATTTACTACAGATGCACCTACGCCATGAAGACCTCCTGAAACTTTATAGCCACTATCTCCACCAAATTTTCCACCAGCATGAAGCTTTGTATATACAGTTTCTGCAGCAGAAATCTTTGTTTTAGGATGAATATCTACTGGTATTCCTCTACCATTATCTTCTACACATATAATATTTCCTGGCTGAATTTCTATATTAATTTCTGTACAATAACCTGCTAAAGCTTCATCTACACAGTTATCTACAATTTCATAAACTAAATGATGAAGTCCTCTAACAGATACACTTCCTATATACATGCCAGGTCTTTTTCTTACTGCTTCTAAACCCTCTAAAACTTGAATTTGATCTGCATTATACTCGTGTTCGAATTTTTCCACTTTTACTTCCTCCTTGCATTTAACACTTTTTACCGTGTTTATATAGCCTTTTTTCATTATATTTCATTTTTTCATCTATAATTTTGTCTAAATCAATATTATAAGCTCCACAAAAATCACATATTCTAATTATAACATCTGCAAGTTCAGATGGTATACCACAAGGTTTTTCTCCATTTTCGTAGTATGTTTCATTATATTTTTTACCTAATCTATATTCTTCAAAAGCTTCAGATAATTCTGTATGCATTAAAGCAATTACCTCTCCAAAGTTTCTTTCTTCTTCCCAAAATCCATGTTTTTTTGAATTTTCATGTGCTTTTTTTACTAATTCATTTAGCATTATTATCATCCCTTTAAACAATTTATATATTAACATATTTTAAAACTTTTTTGCAAATGTTTTTTTATTTATTTTTTACTTGTCCATTTTCTACATAAAATAATTTTCCATTTTCTAAATTCATTTTATCAGTACAAGTAATAATTACTTGAGTATTTTTTATATTTTCAATTAAACTTTTTCTTCTTTTTTCATCTAGTTCAGACATAAAATCATCTAATAATAAAATTGGATATTCTCCTATTTCATCATAAATAACATATAACTCTGCTAATTTTAAAGAAAGTACTGCTGTTCTATGTTGACCTTGCGAACCATAAATTTCAATTTCTTTTCCATTTATGTAAGTTTTAAAATCATCTCTATGTATTCCTTTGGTTGTAAATCCTTTTATTATATCTAGCTTTCTTCTTTGCCTTAATAGATTCAAATAGCTTTCTTTATTACTACATTCTGTTATATATTCTATATTAATTGTTTCTTCTGTAATTTTTGAATGTATTTCTGCAATTTTATTTTTTATTTTTTGTATAAATTCTATTCTATAATTACAAATATTTAATGCATATTCTGCTAGTTTTTCATCCCATATTTCTAGCATTTCCTCAGGCTTATTTTCTTCTTTTATTTGCTTTAAATAATTATTTCTTTGGTCTAATGTTTTTAAATAATTATTTAAATTGTATACATAATTTGGCCTTAATTGACCTATCATCATATCTAAAAATCTTCGTCTTTCAGATGGTCCATTTTTTAAAATTTGAATGTCATCCGGAGTAAATATTACAATATTTATGTTACCTAATAATTCACTTAACTTTTTAATTTTTACACCATTTATTTCTATTTGTTTTTTATTCGAAATAATAATTCTTATTTTTCCATCTCTATCACTTTTTTGATAATTAATTTCTGTATTTAATGTATTTTCTCCTAGATAAATTAGTTCTTTTTCTTTATTAGTTCTAAAAGATTTTCCAAAAGCACATAAAAATATTGCTTCTAATATATTAGTTTTTCCCTGTGCATTATTACCATAAAAAATGTTAAGATTTTTATCTAATTCAATTACTTCATCTTTATAATTGCGAAAATTTTGTAATTTTATTTTATTTATGTACATTTATTTTCTCTTTCTATATTATTCTTTCATTCTAATAGGAAGTACCATATAAATATAATCTCCATTAGATTCTACAGGTCTTATAATACATGGAGAAATACTTGTACCAAAATCTACAAATACTTCTTGATCATCTATTGCACGAAGGGCATCTAAAAAATATTTTGGATTAAAGCCTGCTTCTAAATTTTGTCCTTCTGTTTCAACAAACATTTCTTCTTTTGCATCACCAGTTTGATTTGTACAAGAAATAGTTACTTTTCCTATTTCAACACTTACCTTTACAGGATATTTTTTTTCTTTTTCTATTGAAGATGCTGAAATTAAACTAACTCTTTCAAAGCAATCTTGAATATTTGCTTTATCTACTCTAATTCTTGTTTCCCAATTTTCTGGTATTACACTTGCATAATTTAAAAATTCACCATCTAATAAACGAGTTACTATTTTACAATTTTCCATTTCAAATAAAGCTTGATTTTTTGATATACCAATTTTTACACTATCAAAAGAATCTATCAAAATTTTATTTATCTCATTTAAAGTTCTTCCTGGAATAACAACAGAAAAATTATTTGCTGCTACTTGCAAAAATTTACTTTTCCATGCCAACCTAAATCCATCTACTGCTACCACATTTAATTTATTATTTTTAACTTCAAATAAACATCCTGTAAAAATAGGTTTATTTTCCTCTGTACTAACAGCAAAAATAGTTTTCCTAATCATATCTTTTAAATTATTTTGTTCAATTTCAATAGAATTTTCAATTTCTATTTTTGGAAGCTCCGGAAATTCATCTGGATTCATTGTTGCAAGCTTATATAAAGATCCTTCACATTCTATTACTAATAAATTATTTTCATTAACAGTAATATGAATCTCTGTGTCAGGAAGTTTCCTAATAATTTCACTAAACATAGTTGCATTTACAACAGTTGCTCCTTGCTCCTTAACATCACTTTCTATAACATATTCTATACCTATTTCTAAATCATAGGTTGTAAATTTAATTTCTTTATCATTTGTTTGAATTAAAATTCCTTCTAGTATAGGCATTGTTGTTTTAGAAGCTACAGCTTTTGTTACGGAATTAATAGCTTTAAGGATTTTTTCCTTTTCACAAATAATTTCCATTTTTTTTCCTCCCTTTATTTATATAATAAATAATATATTTAGTAGTAGTAATAGTAGGTATTGTGAATTGTGTGGAAAACTTATGTAATTGTTTATATCCCTAGTAAAATTTTTGTTGATAATTTTGTGGATAATTAAAAAAGTTATTTACAGTTTTAATTTTTTTATGTGGAAAATAAATTATCAACAAGTTATTAACAACAAATTCACAGGTTATTGTGGATATCTAATATAAGTGTTCCGTAAGAAGATTTTGAATTTCTTTTTACAAACGAATATTTTTTAGAACACAATTTTTTAAAAATATTAATTTTTATTTTTATATCAATTATTTTCTTCAAATAAAGAGTTTTTCACAGTTTCCACAATTAACTTTGTATTTGAATTTTCTTTAATTTCTGTAGATATTTTATTACAAGCATGCATTACTGTAGAATGATCTCTTTTTCCAAAAGCTTGTCCAATTTTTGGAGTTGAAATTTGAGCAACATCTCTACATAAATACATAGCAACTTGTCTTGGAAATGCAACATCTACAGATCTTCTAGATCCTTTTAAATCTTCTACTGTAATATTAAAATATTTAGCAACTATATCTTGTATGTATTCTGCTGAAAGAACTCTATTTTTGTGTAAAACAACATCTGCAATTGCTTTATCTGAAAGTGCAATTGTAATAGGCTGATGTTCTAATGTAGACATTGCAATTAATTTGTTTAAAGTTCCTTCCAATTCTCTAATATTTGATTCTACTTTTGTTGCAATATTTGATAAAATTTCATCTTCAATAATAATATTTTCTAATTGAGCTTTCTTTTTTAATATTGCCATACGTGTTTCATAGTCTGGGCTAGAAATATCTGCAATTAATCCCCATTCAAAACGGGTTTTTAAACGGTCTTCTAGAGGTTGAATATCTTTTGGTGGTCTATCACTAGAAATAATAATTTGTCTTCCACTTTCATGTAAAGTATTAAATGTATGAAAGAATTCCTCTTGAATTCTTTCTTTTCCTGCAATAAATTGAATATCATCAATAAGTAAAACATCTATATTTCTATATTTATTCCTAAACATTTCATTTTTATTATCTCTAATTGCATTAATTAAGTGATTAGTAAATTTTTCTGCGCTAACATATAAAATATTTAAATTTTTATTTCTTTTTAGAATTTCATTTGCAATAGCATGCATTAAATGAGTTTTCCCAAGTCCTACTCCTCCATATAAAAATAATGGATTATATGCTTCTCCTGGAGCTTCTGCTACTGCTAAAGCTGCGGCAGCAGCAAAACGATTATTATTTCCTACTACAAAACTATCAAATGTATATTTTGGGTTTAAATTAGAATTAGTATAAACAGAAGAAGATTCTTGTGAAGAATTTTTTACTTCTCCTCTTTCCTCTTCTGAAATTATTTTAATATCATAATTTATATTCGTAAGAAAATTAAATGTATTTTGAATTACAGGCAAATATCTAGATTCTAGCATATTTTTTTGTACACTATTTTGTGTAAGGATTGTAATTGTATTATTTGATATATCTTCAATTTCAAAATCTTTTATCCATGTACGATATGAAATTTCTGTTACTTCTGATTTTAATAAATCTTTTGCTTTAGTAAGTAATTCATCTATTTCTGCTCTTTGCATCTTATTCAATCCTTCCACTTTAGAAAATGATTACGTAAAGTTATCCACATATTTATCAACAACTGTGGATAAGTAAACCACATAAAATCTTAAAAATAAACAAATATGAGATACTATTTACATAAAAATATATATTGTAAAATGTCTTAAACACCTTATTTCCCTATATTTTAATATAATATCAAAAACTATAAGAAATAGTCAATACTATTAAAAATAAAATATTAAAATTGTTTATAAATATTGACATAAATACCACTAATGTTATATAATAATCAAAGTGACTATGTCTTATAAATAAAAAAGTAAAGAACCGTATTTATGGTTATATATAAATGTAGGAGGTGCTAAAATGAAAAGAACATATCAACCTAAAAAAAGACAAGAACAAAAAGAACATGGTTTTATGAAAAGAATGAAAACTAAAGATGGAAGAAATGTATTAAAAGCAAGACGTGCAAAAGGTAGAAAAAAACTAAGTGCGTAAAATTAAAGGTCACGTAAAAAAGTAGGTGACCTTTTTTGAATTGAGTGATTATTAGATGAAAAAAATGCAAACCTTAAAAAAAAATTACGAATTTGAAAATGTTCTAAAACAAGGCAAATTTTATGTAGGAAAACAAATAACAATTTATATTATAAAAAATAAGGAAAATAAAAATTTATTTGGAATTGCTATTTCAAAAAAAATTTGCAGTGCTGTAAAGAGAAATTTTATTAAAAGAAAAATTAGAGAAAATTATAGATTATTGCAAGAAAATTTAAAACAAGGATACAGTATTGTTTTTTTATGGAATAAGAAAAACCCGATTGATAGTGCAAATTTCCATATTATAAAAGAAGATATGATAGAGCTTTTTAAGAAAGCAGGTCTTTTATAAATGAAAAGTATTTTTATTTTTTTAATAAAAGGTTATCAAAAAATCATTTCACCAATTTTTCGTCATTTTGGAGTAAACTGTAAGTATTACCCAAGTTGCTCAAATTATATGTTGCAAGCAATTCAAAAATATGGTTGTATAAAGGGGATTTATTTAGGAATAAAACGCTTGCTTAGGTGCCATCCTTTTGCAAAAGGAGGGTATGATCCATTAAAATAGGAGGAAATTCATGGGATTTATATCACAAATATTTGGGTATTTATTAGATTGGTTATATTCATTTTTTAATAATTATGGTGTAGCCATCATTATATTTTCTGTAATTTTAAGAGTTATTTTAATACCAATAACAATTAAGCAGCAAAAATCAATGAAAAAAAATGCAGAACTACAAGCAGAAATGTCAGAAATACAAAAAAAATATAAAAATAATCCTGAAAAATTAAATCAAGAAACTATAGAACTATATAAAAGAGAAAAAATGAGTCCATTTAGTGGCTGTTTAAGTTCAATACTACAAATAGTTATTATTTTAGCAGTATTTTGGCTTGTAAGCCAACCTTTAACATATATGAAGAGATTAGATGCATCTTTTATAGAAAAATATGCTAATGAAATGAAAGAAAGTGGATATAATCAAAATAATAGCTATACACAAATTGCAGTACTTGATTATGCTCAAACAAAATATCAAGAAATAGAAGATACTTTACAAAATGAAAATGTAGAAAATAGGGAAGAACTAGAAGTAAAAAGAGATGAATATAATCAATTAAGATTAAATATGGAATTTTTAGGGCTTGATTTAAGCAAAGTTCCTACACAAAGCTTAAATGATTGGAGAGTATATATAATACCAGTACTTTATGTAATAACTTCTATAATTTCAATAAAAATAACAACAGTAACTCAAAGTAAGAAGAAAGATGAAAACAAAAAAGAAGATATTATTATCGATCCAGAAGGTAAAAAAGAAGAAGAAATAGATCCAACAGCACAAATGGAGCAAATGAATAAAAGCATGATGTATATGGTTCCATTTATGTCTGTTATGATTGCAATAATTGCACCACTTGGTCTTGCACTATATTGGCTAGTAAGTAATATTTTAATGATTATAGAAAGATTAGTAATCACTAAAATAATAGATAAAAAAGAAGAAAATAAGGAGGAAAAATCTAATGTCTAGAAGTATTATTGCAGAAGGAAAAACATCTACAGAAGCAATAGAAAAAGGCTTAAAAGAGTTAAAAGTTTCTAAAGATAAGGTAGATATAAAAATTTTAGAAAATGAAGAAAAAAGAAGCTTTTTTAGTATTTTAACTCCTAGAGTAGTTAAAGTAGAATTAACTTTAAAAGAGGGAATAAAAGAAAATAATTATTCAAGAGAAGAATATAAAGATGTAGAACATGAACATATAGAAAAAGAAAAAAGGATTCCTTTAACTCCTAATGAAATAGAAAAAATAAAACAAAATGTAGAAACATTTTTAAAACAATTAGTAGAGAAAATGCAAAATATGAGCTATGAAATTACATCAGATGACGAATATGTTTACGTTACTTTAAATGGGGAAGATGCTGGAAAACTTATTGGTTATAGAGGGGAAACGTTAAATGCAATGCAAACACTTTTATCTTCTATAGCAAATAAAAATTTAGATAAAAAAGCACGTATAATTTTAGATATAGAAAATTACCGCTCAAAAAGAAAAAGCTCATTAGAAGAATTAGCAGATAAATTAGCAAGAACAGTAATTAGAACAGGAAAACAAGTTACATTAGAGCCAATGTCTGCATATGAAAGAAAAATAATTCATAATCGTTTGCAAGATAGTACAAGGGTAAGAACCTATAGCATAGGCGAAGAACCATATAGAAAAGTGGTTATTACAAAAAAATAATAATAAAAAAATCGGAAGTCAAAGTTCGGATTTTAGTGTTTATGATACTAATTCTAGCTTTGACTTTTATTAAATTTGAAAAATAAGCGTCGTTTTGATTTTTTCAAATTAGATTTAGGTTTTAGGAGGGAAGAACTAAAAATGGAAACAATTGCTGCAATTTCAACTGCTCATGGAAATGGTGGAATAGGCATTATTAGAATGAGTGGGAAAGATTGCTTTAAAATATTAGAAAAAATATTTATACAAAAAAACAAGCAAAATATAAATGAAATTCAGGGTTATACCATGAAATATGGCTACATTATAAATTACGAAACAAAAGAAAAAATAGATGAAGTATTAGTTTCATATTTTAAAGAACCTAAAAGTTATACAACAGAAAATATGTGCGAAATAAATTCACATGGCGGAATGATTATAGAGCAAAAAATATTAGAGCAGTGCTTACTTGCAGGAGCAACACTTGCTCAGCCTGGAGAATTTACTAAAAGAGCATTTTTAAATGGAAGAATAGATTTAACTCAAGCAGAAGGAATTATAGATTTAATTAATGCAAAAACTGTGCAAGAGGCAAAGGCATCTTTTAATCAATTACAAGGAAGTCTATCTGAAAAAATAGAAGAAATTAGGCAAGAAATTTTAAATGTTATGGCAAATATAGAAGTTACTATTGATTATCCTGAGTATGATGTAGAAGAAGTAACTAATAAACAAGCTATAGAGAAAATTACTAAAATAAGTGAAAAATTAAATAAATTAGAAAAAAGTTTTGATACAGGCAAAATATTAAAAGAAGGAATTCGCACAGTTATTATAGGAAAGCCAAATACAGGAAAATCATCTTTACTAAATGCAATTTTAAATGAAGATAGGGCAATAGTAAGCAAAACAGAGGGAACGACAAGAGATACTATAGAAGAAATGATTAGCCTTCATGGAATACCATTAAAATTAATAGACACTGCAGGAATTAGAAATACTGATGATGAAATTGAAAAAATAGGGGTAAACAAAGCTTTAACACTATCAAATGAAGCAGATTTAATTATTAGTATATTTGATAATACAAAAGAATTAGATGAAGAAGATTTGAAAATATTAAATATAATTAAAGATAAAAAAGCAATTATTTTATTAAATAAAATAGACGAAAAGGATAACCATTTAGAAGATACAAAAGAAATGCAAAATATTAAAAAGCCTATAATAAAGATATCTGCTAAAAATAAAGAGGGTATAGAAGATTTATATAATAAAATATTAGAAATGTTTTCATTTAATGAAATAAATATAAATGATGGAAATTTAATTACAAATATAAGACATAAAGATTTAATAAAGAAAGCGATTTATAGTGTAGAAGAGGCAAAAAAAGGTGTAGAAACGGGAACACCTATTGATTTAATTGCTATTTCACTAAAACAAGCCCTAGAAGAACTTAGTAGTATTGTTGGAAAAAATGCTTCTGAAGATATAATTTCAGAAATATTTTCTAAATTTTGCTTAGGCAAATAAATAAAAAAATATAGGACAGTTTTTAAACAAAGATAGTATATGTTTACTAATAGATTATATTAAAAGAACTCGTGAAACATGCTATTTTAATATAGAAAGCTGCCACAAAACATACTAAGCAAAACTACAACAAAAAGACAATATACAAATTGCGAATTTGCTGAAAGTTAATAAAAATAGTATAAAAATCAGTTCGACAAAATTCGACATGACAAAAAGTTTATCGAAACAGTGATTTTAGTTTCATAAAAAACTGAAAAATTTTGTAAAAATAGATTTAGAAAGGAGATAGTTAGAAATTAATCTAACTAATTAAATTAAAATGAAATATAATGCTGGAAAATATGATGTAGCAGTAATAGGAGCAGGACACGCAGGATGCGAAGCAGCACTGGCAACAGCTAGACTTGGTTTAAAAACACTATTATTTTCTATTAGTCTAGAAGCTGTAGCAAATATGCCATGTAATCCACATATAGGGGGAAGTTCTAAAGGACATTTAGTAATGGAAATAGACTGTTTAGGTGGAGAAATGGGCAAAAATATTGATAAAACATATACTCAATTAAGAATGTTAAATACTTCAAAAGGACCTGCTGTGTACTCTTTAAGGGCACAAGCTGATAGGAAAAGATATCAAATGGAAATGAAGCACACATTAGAAAAACAAGAGAATTTATTCTTAAAGCAAGCA
Organism: uncultured Clostridia bacterium; assembly: GCA_947625825.1. Lineage (GTDB taxonomy): Bacteria > Bacillota > Clostridia > TANB77 > CAG-508 > CAG-273. Next base: position 33,721 of record CANQPV010000005.1, read on the forward strand.
GAAATAGTAGACATTGGAGTAGAAGAAGGAAAGGTAAAATGGGTAGAAACAAATATTGGTGCAATATATGAAGTAGATAGCGTAATTTTAGCAACAGGAACGTATTTAAAAGGGAAATTATATATTGGAGAAGTTTCATATGAAAGTGGGCCAGATGGAGTATTTCCAGCTAATAAACTATCAAATATATTAACTAAGCTAGGAATAAATCTTCTTAGATTTAAAACAGGAACGCCAGCAAGGGTAAATAAAAATAGTATTGACTTTTCAAAAATGGAAATACAAAACGGAGATGAAAATCCAGTACCATTTTCATTTGAAGATAAAATAAAAAACAAAGAAAATCAACTTCCATGTTATTTAACATATACAAACGAAAAAACACATGAAATTATTCGCCAAAATTTACATAGATCGCCTTTATATGCAGGTGAAATAAAAGGAACAGGGCCAAGGTATTGTCCTTCAATAGAAGATAAAGTAGTTAGATTTGCAGATAAAGAAAGACATCAAATTTTTATAGAACCAATAGGAAGAGATACTGACGAAATGTATGTACAGGGCATGAGCTCATCACTTCCAGAAGATGTACAAATTGCAATGTATAGAACTATACCAGGATTAGAGCATGTTGAATTTACAAGACCTGCATATGCTATAGAATATGACTGCATTGATCCATTAGAATTAAAGTTATCTTTGGAACATAAAAAAATAAGTGGAATGTTTTTTGCAGGTCAAATAAATGGAACTTCAGGCTATGAAGAAGCTGCAGCACAAGGAATTATGGCAGGAATAAATGCAGCACAAAAACTAAAAGGAAAACCTCCTGTTATTTTAGATCGTTCAGATGCATACATAGGAGTATTAATTGATGACATTGTTACAAAAGGAACTAACGAACCATATAGAATGATGAC
>CANQPV010000006.1 GCA_947625825.1 uncultured Clostridia bacterium
TTCGTCTACATTGAAATTATATATTAGGGGGTATTTTGTTGTCAAAGTTCTTTTTTCATTTATTACAGGATGCTTTATTATTTTTTTAATTTAGGCTCTTTTTTCCATAATACCATCAATCAAACCATACTTAAGTGCTTCTTCTGCTGTCATGTAATTATCTCTTTCTGTATCATGATTAATTACTTCTAATGGTTGACCTGTTCTTTCGCTTAAGAACTTATTTAATTTTTCTCTTGTTTTTACCATATGATCTGCATGAATTTTAATTTCTGTTGTTTGACCTGCAATACCATTTCCACCAATTAATGGTTGATGAATTAAAATTTCTGCATTTGGTGTAGCAAATCTTTTTCCTTTTTCACCTGCTGCTAAAAGTACAGCGCCCATACTAGCTGCCATTCCAACGCAAATTGTAGATACTGGACATTTTATGTAGTTCATTGTGTCTACAATTCCCATTCCGTCTGTAATAGATCCTCCTGGGCTATTAATATATAAATGAATTTCTTTATCTGGGTCTTCTGACTCTAAAAATAGTAATTGTGCAATAACTAAGCTAGCAGATGTTGGGTTAACATCTTCACCTAAAAAGATAATTCTATCTTTTAATAGTCTTGAAAAAATATCATAAGATCTTTCTCCTTTTGCAGTTTGTTCAATAACATAAGGAACTAAACTATTTTGTTCTTTCATTCATATACCTCCATATTTGCTATTTTATTTTTATTCACAATATTTAAAATTGTGATTAATTTATTTTTTTAATTTAGCATTATCTACAATAAACTTAATAGCATTTTCAACTTTCATATTTTCTGTTATGTATTCTTTTAAATATGTATTTTTTAAAGCATCTTCTTCTTTTTGTCCATAACCTTTAGCCATTTCTTTTAATTTTTCTTCAACTTCTTTTTCATCTGGCTTAATGTCTTCTGCTTTAATAATAGCTTCTATTACTAATCTAGATTTTACTGTTTTTTCTGCTTGTTCTTTCATTTCATCTCTTATTACAGTTTCTGGTTTTCCAGATAATTTATAGTATTGTTCAAGTGTTAATCCTTGATATTGTAATCTTTGTTCTAAATCTTTTAGCATATTATCTATTTCAGTATCTATCATTCCAGATGGAATATCTAATTCTACATTATTGCAAACAGCTTCAATAGCATTGCTTTCTGTTTCACTTTTTGCTCTTTGTTCATTTTGTTTTTGAAGTTTTTCTTTAATACTGTTTTTTAATTCTTTTAATGTATCAAATTCGCTAACATCTTTTGCAAATTCGTCATCTAAAGTTGGAAGTTCTTTTTTCTTAATTTCATGTAGTTTTACTTTAAATACAGCTGGCTTTCCTGCTAAATCTTTTGAAAAATATTCTTTTGGGAAAGTAACATTAATATCTTTTTCTTCTTCTATGTTCATTCCTATAATTTGATCTTCAAATCCTGGAATAAATGTATTGCTTCCAATTTCTAATTCATGTTTTTCTGCTTTTCCACCTTCAAAGGCTACTCCTTCAATATAACCTTCGAAATCTATAACAGCAATATCGCCTTTTTCTACTGGTCTATTATCAACTGTAATTAGTCTTGCATTATGCTCTGCCATGTGATTTAATTCGTGTTCTACATCATCGTCAGATACATTATACTCTATTTTTTCAATTTCTATACCTTTATATTTACCTAATTTTACTTCTGGTTTAATTTGCACTACAGCTGTGAAAATTAAGTTTTTTCCTTTTCCAATTTGAGTAATATCAATATTTGGTCTGCTTACTGCTTGTATATTGTTATCTTTAATAGCAGTATCATAAATATCTGGTACTAATTCATTAAATGTATCTTCATAAAAAATTTCGCTACCATATTGTTTTTCTACCATACTCATTGGTGCTTTGCCTTTTCTAAATCCATGAATTGTGAAGTATTTTGCTGTTTTTGCATATACTTTTTTCATAGCTTCATCAAATTTTTCTGCTTCTATTTCAAAGCTTAATTTTACTTCATTTTTGTTTTCTGTGTTTTCTACTTTTACGCTCATTTTTTCAAATCCTTTCTATTTACTATTATTTAGCTTTTATATTATACCACAAATTTTGCATATTGCAAGTCCTAATTACTGTTAAAATTATATGGTGAGTTATAATTACATTAAAGCTTAAATAGTACTATTTTTCGCAGTTTTGAGAGGTCCCGTTCTGACTTTTCTTCTTTGAAGCAACTTCTGCAACGGGCAATTTGAAAAACAAGAAAACTAGTACTATTTAAGCGGGTTAATATAAAACCATTAACTAGATTTTAAGTAAATTAAAATCTAAGTAATCTGCACTAATTAGTTTTAAATCTATGCCATGTATATTTCCTTCTACAGCATCTTTATGTGATGTTCCATGCAAATGCCCATAATAACATTTATTTATTTTATATTTTTCCATAGTTTCAATGAAGTCCATATTTATTTTTTGAGATAAACAAGACAAAGTAATTGGAGGATAATGCATAAAAACTATTATTTCTTTATCTTTTCCATATTTTTTTATGCCATCTTCTATAGAAAACTCTAGCCTTATTTTTTCTCTATTCAACATTTTTTTGTCATTATTTTCCAGTAAGTTCCACCCTCTTGTTCCTACTATTATTTTGTTTTCTATTAGATAGCTATTATTGTATAAAAAGTCTATGTTCTCAAAGTGTTTTTCTTGTAAATATTTTTTCATATTTGTAACTGTTGTCCACCAATAATCGTGGTTTCCTTTTAGTAGTATCTTTTTGCCGGGCAAATCATTTAAATATTCAAAGTCTTTATATGTATCTTCTAAATAAGTAGCCCATGAAAAATCACCTGGTAATATAACGGTATCATCAGGTTTTACGGTATTTTTCCAATTTGTTTTTATTTTTTCTTCATGGTTTGTCCAGTTTTCGCCAAAAATATTCATTGGCTTTGGCTGTGCAAATGAAAGATGTAAATCTGCAATTACATATATTGACAAATTTTTCACCTCTATTTAGTTATTTTCTATATGTTTTGTAACATTTAATATCTATTATTTTTTAAGTTTAATCATTAATTTTTAAGTTTGGTACTGCATTTAAAGTTAAATCTGCAGTTTTCCCTTGTAAATATTGATAATAGCCGCTTGAAGCTATCATAGCAGCATTATCTGTGCATAACACTGGTTCTGGATAATAAATTTTATAACCTTCATCTTGTAATTTTAAAAATTCATTTCTTATATATGAATTGCTTGAAACTCCACCAGCTAATGCAATTTTATTTATATTTAAAATTTTAGCAGCTTTTAAAGTATTATCTATTAATTCTTCTGTAACTACTTTTTCAAAACTACTACATAAATCTGCTTTATTTATTTCAGGATTCTTATGGTGCAAATTAATTACTGCTGTTTTTATTCCACTAAAGCTAAAATCTAAATTATCAAATTTTGTTTTAGGAAGTTCTATATTTGGACTACCCTCTTTAGCAAGTTTATCTACCTTTGGACCTCCTGGATAGCCAAGACCTATTACTCTTGCTACTTTATCAAATGCTTCTCCTACTGCATCATCTCTAGTTTTGCCTAAAATTTCAAACTCTGTATATGTTTTTATATGTACTAAGTGAGTATGTCCACCAGAAATAACTAAGCATAAAAATGGAGGCTCTAATTCTTTATGTGAAATATAATTGGCTGCAATGTGCCCATGTATATGGTTTGTTGGAATTAATGGCTTGTTTAAGGCATAGCTTAAGCCTTTTGCATAAGATACGCCTACCAAAAGTGCACCAACTAAGCCTGGGCCATAAGTACAGCTAATTATATCTATTTGCTCCATAGTTATTCCTGCTTTTTTTATTGATTCTTGCACAACTTTTGAAATTGCATCTACATGGTTTCTAGATGCAATTTCTGGTACTACTCCTCCAAATTGTTCATGAATATCAATTTGAGAATGTATAACATTAGAAAGAACTTCTCTACCATTTTTTACTATGGCGGCAGATGTTTCATCACAACTTGATTCAATTCCTAAAGCATATATATCTTTCATTTTTACTTCCTTTATATTTTTTAATCTATCTTACCACCACTAATTAATGTAATAAGCAAAAATATTCCGCTAACTAGTAGTCCTGCTAAAAAATCAATTCCTATTATAACAATATTCATTATAGGATAAATAATCATGCTTGAAATTGGTGTAATCCATATAATTAAAAATATTATATAAAATAATTGCATGTGATCTTCAAACCATCTTTTTGCATTATATGGCAAAAATCCCATTAATATTTTTGAGCCATCTAATGGTGGTAGTGGTATTAAATTAAATACACCTAAACCTACATTTATTGTTATAATAGATTGTATAATATCTGATATAACTTTTCCTGTTGTAGAATATTGTGAAAATACTGGCGCAAAGCCTATAAACAGATAAAATACAATTGCAAATATTAGTGCTAATATAAAATTCATAAGTGGACCTGCAACAGCAACTATTGCTTCACCTGTTCTTGCAGAAATTTTTCTTGTGAAATTATTTGGATTAATTTCTACTGGCTTACCCCATCCAAAATGTGCAAATATTAACATAATTACACCAAATGGATCTAAATGTGATAGTGGATTTAAGCTTAGCCTTCCTTGCATTCTTGGCGTGTCATCTCCTAGTTTATCTGCTGCAAAAGCATGTGCATATTCATGAAAAGTTATTGCTATTAACACACCTGGAATTGACATTACTAAGTCTAGCAGGCTAAATCCACCGCTAGCAATACTTATTAAAGCAATAATTGCTAATGCAATATATAAATATCTACTATCAAAATACATATACACATTTCTCCTCTAAAATTTACTAAATTGCTTAATATTTTAGCTTAATTTCTTATTTATTATTTTCCAATTTCTGCATCTTTTTTTGCTAACTCTTCCTCATGCATTCTTTTTAAAAATGGATGGTTAGGATCTCCAATAATTTGTACAGCATATTCTTCTCTTTCTTCAATGCCAAGCATTTCTAAAATATGTAAAACATTATTATATATTGCTCTAGCATAATGTCTTCCTCCGTTATACAAACTTGGAACATAAAAATCGAATATTTTATTTTCTCTTTTTATTCTTATATAGGCTTTTACTGCTGAATAATATGCATTTTCTGCTTCATCATCTTTTGGTGCTTCCCCTCGTAAATTTCTTGCTAGTCTTTCTGCTTCTACTTTTTTAAATTCTTCATCTCTTAAATGATATACTAAATCTTGTGGTTCATTTCTTTTTTTGTATGAGTTATATCCGTGATAAAAATATAGTGCTTCTCCATTTTCATCTTGAATTTCAAAACTTTCTAGTGGATATATGGTTTTAAGCCATTCTGTATAAACTATATGTGCTTTTATTCTTCTTTCGCCTGTTATTTGAGGCTCTTTAGGTTTTCTTCCCATACATTTATCCTTTCAATATCATATCTTATGCTAGTGGTCTCATTGTTGGGAATAGTAAAACATCTCTTATAGAAGGAGCATCTGTTAAAAGCATAACTAATCTATCAATTCCTATTCCTAAACCTCCTGTAGGTGGCATACCATATTCTAGAGCTGTTACAAAGTCTTCATCCATCATGTTTGCTTCTTCATCTCCTGCTTCTCTAGCTTCTACTTGCTTTTTAAATCTTTCATATTGATCAATAGGATCATTTAATTCTGAATAAGCATTTGCATATTCTCTACCACCAATAAATAGCTCAAATCTTTCTGTTAAACGCTTATCTGATGGTTTTCTTTTTGTAAGTGGAGATACTTCTACTGGGTAGTCACAAACAAAGGTTGGCTGTATTAAAGTTTCTTCAACTTTAGCTTCAAATACTTGGCTTATAATGTCTCCTCTTGTTAGTTTTAGTTCATCTAATTCAACATTTAATTCTTTTGCTGCTTTTTGTGCTTCTTCATCTGTTTCTATTTTATTAAAGTCTACACCTGTTACTTCTTTAATAGCGTCTATCATAGATATTCTTTTCCAACCAGGTGTTAAGTCTATTTCTGTTCCTTGATAAGTTATTTTTGTTGTTCCTAAAACATTTTGTGCTGCTTTTGATATTATTTCTTCTGTAATGTCCATCATGTCGTGATAGTCTTGATATGCTGCATATAATTCTATACTTGTAAATTCTGGGTTATGTTTAATATCCATTCCTTCATTTCTAAACATTCTTCCCATTTCATATACTTTATCAAATCCACCAACAATTAGTCTTTTTAAATATAATTCATTGGCAATTCTTAAATACATATCTATATCTAATGTATTATGATGTGTAATAAATGGTCTAGCTGTAGCTCCACCTGCTATCGTATTTAAAATAGGAGTTTCTACTTCTAAGTAACCTTTTTCGTCTAATACATTTTTTACTTCTTTTAAAATTTGAACTCTCTTTTTGAAAGTTTCTTTTACTTCAGGGTTTACTATTAAGTCTACATATCTTTGGCGATAACGTAAATCTGTATCTTTTAACCCATGAAATTTTTCTGGAAGTGGTCTTAGAGATTTCGAAAGTAAAGTTACTTCCTTTGCATGAATTGAAATTTCTCCTGTTTTAGTTTTAAATACAAAACCAGTAATTCCAATAATATCTCCTATATCATCTTCTTTAAATTGTTTATAGCTTTCTTCTCCTAATTCATTTATACTAACATAGCTTTGAATTTTGCCTTGCTCATCTTGAATATGACAAAAAGAGGCTTTGCCCATGATACGTTTTGCCATCATTCTACCTGCAATTGTAACATCTTTGCCCTCTAAAGAATCAAAATTATCTTTTATTTGTTTACTATTATGTGTTGTTACAAATTTTGTAATTTCAAATGGATTTTTTCCTTCTTCTTGAAGTTTTGCTAATTTTTCTCTTCTAACTTTCATTAATTGATTTATATCTAATTCTTGTTCTTCATTATTACTTTGGTTCTGTTCCATAAGCAATACCTCCCTATTTTGTTTTATTTAATGCTATTATTATACCCTATAACTTTAAATATGTAAATAAAAAATTAGCAAAAAAATGAGAAGAGTAAATGCTCTTCCCATTTTTGAGTTTACATGAAATCACCACTTTTATAAATTGTTTTTTGCGTGCAAGTTATTCTTGTACTTCAGTTTGAATTTCTTGCTCTTCGGTTTGCACTTCTTGCTCTTCAGTTTGAGCTTCTTGTTCTTCGGTTTGAACTTCCGGTTCTTCGGTTTGGACTTCTTGTTCTTCAGTTTGGATCACTTCATAGTTTGCAAACTTTGAATTTGTGCAGAAGTACGTAGGCTTATAGTGGCAATCGTCTTCACCAATAACCCAATAAGTGCCGTCTCCTTGCTCTCCTCCAGACTGTCCAATAAGGTTTCTAGGACCTATAGGACCATTGCGAAGTAACATTTCAGCTACTATGTAGCATTCATTCACATTACCATTTACAGGTGTTTTGAGATTAAATGCCCACTTAGCGCCATATTGTGACGGTGAGTTAACTACATCATGAACATTTTTCGCACCACGGTATGCAAGTTCTAGTCTGTGCAATACAACAGAACCAGTAAGCATATAGCCTTTCATAGATATAGGATATGGCTGAGTACTAATGTATCCACCGACCTCTTCAAATATTAAGTTGCCAAAACTAATTATGAGTTCTTCTGTAAGTGGCTCATATTGTTCAATCCAAATTGTCTCTCCTTTCATACTTGCAGCTAAATCCCAGTTAGGATCATGCTCACAATCTACATAAAGATCATTTAAGACTTTTTCTAACTCTTCACTAGAAGAGTAATCAGCTTCTAGATCTCTTGTTATTATTTTCCACTTATTTTCGCTAGGTTCACTAGAACGCTGAGCCTCTTGTTCTTGATCCTCTGTATTAGTTGTAGGATCAGTTGTTGGTTGTTCTTCTGTGGGCTTTGTTTCTGCAGGTGCAGTAGGTTCGGTTGGTATTTCTGCTTCTGCTGGTGTAATTTGTTCTTCAGATTCTCCCTGCTCGGCAAGATTAACTTCTGTTCCTTCATCAGGATTAATAGATAGTTCCTGAATAGAAACATCTAATTCTTCAAAAGGAACAATTTCCTGCATTTGCACAGAACCTTGTGTTAATGTTCTAGAATCAAGCTCTTCTGACCCATTTTCCGAATTTTCGGAAGAATTGGTTTCATTATCAGTAGGAATAGTTGATGTAGTAAGATTAGCCATTTGGCTTCTTACCATATCATTAAGAACTATTGACTGTTCTTTTGTTTCTTGTAAAGAAAATGTAACCATTTCTTCTTCAGAATCATAAGGTTCATACTGATACTGAGCATATTCCAGAGGGGTTGCTTCAGGTTTAGCAGCTGCAGGTGACATTGCAGCAACGAGAGATACAACGCATGCTACTGCAAGTATTGTACAAGCAGTACACTTGCGCCAGTTACTTAGCCAATTATCTTTCCGTTTATTGGCTTTTCGCTTTCTGTTTTGCTTTTCCATAGTAAACTCCTTTTTTTCTCAGTGCTACAGCACCGATTTAATTAGTAATGCTTACGCATTATTAATAATTATAACATAATTGTAATTATTTGGCAACCCCATTTATTGTAGTGCTTTCATTTCTATGTTTTAATGTTTTGTATATTTTGTTTAGCAATATTTTAGCATGCCATTCTTAACTCTTTTGCATGTTCTTTTGCAATTTTTGTAATATCCCCAGAAGAAATTCTGGCTATTTCTTCTATAATTTCTTCTTCTGATAGTTCTTTAACTTCTGTATAAGTTTTATCTCCTTGTATTTTTTTACTAATATAATAATTATAGTCTCCTTTTGCAGCAATTGAAGCAGAATGTGTAATACATACAACCTGCTGAGTTTTTGAAATTGCTTTTAATTTTTCTCCAACAGCTTTAGAGGCCTTTCCACTAATTCCTGTATCTATTTCATCAAAAATTAATGTAGATACTTTATCAACACTAGCTAGAACAGTCTTTATTGCTAACATTATACGAGACATTTCTCCACCGGATGCTATTTTTACAAGTGGCTTTGCTTCTTCGCCTACATTTGTACAAATAAAAAATTCTATTTTATCTAATCCATTTTGAGTAAATGAATTTTGATTTTCTATGTTAACACTAAATTTTGCATTTGGCATTTCTAAATTTGCTAATTCTTTATTAATACTTGTAGATAAAATTTCTGCTTTTTCTTTTCTTTCTAAAGTTATTCCCTTTCCAATTGTTAGCATTTCTTCTTCTATTTTATTTAATTGTTGCTTTAATTTTGTATTTACTTCTTCTATATTTTGTATTTTGTTTATTTCTTCTTTTACTGTATTTTGATAGTCTAAAATTGCATTTATGCTATTGCCATATTTTCTTTTTAAAGAATATATTAAGTCAAGCCTATTTTCTATTTCATTTTGCGAAGTTTCATCAAATTCTGTTTCTTCTTTCATATATGAAATATCTCTTGCCATTTCTTGAATGTCATAATAAATGCTTTTTAAATCTAATAATTTTTTTTGATACTGATCTCCACAGTCTTCTATTTTTTCTAAATTTCTAATGCAATTACTAATTCCATTAATTACATTTTCGTTTAGTTCCATATCTATATTGTTTATACTTTTTTGCAATTTTTCTGCGTTTTGTATTTTTCTTTTTTTAGTTTCTAGTTCCTCTTCTTCTCCTAGTTTTAGTTTAGCAAGTTCTATTTCATTAAATTGATAATTTAATAAATCTAGTCTTCGTGCTTTTTCTTGCTCATCTCCATAATTGTTTTTTAAATTTTCTTTTATTTTTAAATATTCTTTATATAATTGCATATATTTTTCTTTTTTATGAATTAAAGTTTCTCCGAGCAAATCTATCTAAATATGAAATGTGTTCTGTAGGGTTTAATAAAAGCTGGTTATCATGTTGACCATGAAAATCTATTATTTGACTCATAATTTCTTTTAATTCATTAACAGTTACAAGTCTGCCATTAATTTTGCATAAACTTCTTCCATTTTCATGTATTTCTCTTGATACTATAATATTTTCATCAATAGAAATACTACTTTGCGGGCAATAAATATTAGCTTCTATATATGAAAATTCCTCACCTTTTCGAATCATTTCTTTTGAAAACCTACCACCTGCAATAATATTAATAGAATCTATAATTAAGGTCTTGCCTGCACCTGTTTCTCCTGTTAAAATGTTTAAGCCTTCATTAAAATTGACAGTTAAATCATCTATAATTCCTATATTTTTAATATGTAATGTTGTTATCATAAAAACACCTTCCTATTTAATATATGCTTGTATTTTTTTAATTTTTATATAAATTAATTGTATTATTTAATGCAAAATTTTGTTTGTATGTAATTATTATATACCAAATTTTTGTTTTGTCAATTATTTTTTAATATTTTTTTATATTAATTTACATTTATGAATTGTTATGATATAATTGTGTTATTCGTAAATACGAATATTTTTTATTTTTGGAGGTTTCAATATGAGTAGATTAACCAGCAGTGTGTTACCTCTTAAACCTAACCAGGGTACCATGGAGGCTATTGCCAAAATTGAGCATGATGCCAACATGGAAACTTCCACTTCTACCAATGGCAAGAAAAAGCCCAGTCCCAAAGATAAGGGAACTGTAATAGACAAGAAATGGAAGTAACCCCATAAGTAAAAACCTAGAAGGCTAATGCTTTCTAGGTTTTTACTTTTTTGTGACAATATAATATTTTTGTTATTAGACAAGTTATAAATTGCAATTAGATGCGACTGTATTATATTTTATATGTAAAATTTATTTTTACTATTTTACTAAATAAACATCGCACATGTTAAGTCTTTTTAGATATGTTACATTCTCCAATTTAAGTGCTTTTCGTACTACATTTATTATATTTTCATTTTCTTGAACATCATTAATAAATATTAGTATTCCTTTAGAAATATCTTTATTAAGCATTATAGATTTAATATTTTCTTCACTATATTCAATATCTTTAGCAATATATGATTCATTTAAAGTTGAAAATAATAATATTTCATCTAAAAATCTATCATTTTTAGAATTTAGTAAATATAAAGCTGGTAAGTCTGCATTGCTTTTTATAAATTCTGTAATATCTTTTTTATTAGAATATATAACTTCTGGTTCTATTTTTAAATTTTTTATAAATAGCAATATATTATCTATTGGTATTTCTTCAATTGTAGGAAATATGTCTATTGGTATATTTGATTCAGCTTTTAGTTTTTGCACAAGCTCTGCTTTACTTGAATATGAAGTTTCTTTTTCATTTCTAAATTCTTTTCCAATTACTAAATTTATAAATTTATTAGTTACAAATGGCATTAAAAATACTAGCATAAATATTATTATTAAAATTGTATTAGCTGTTTTTTCTTTAACTACATTATTTAATAATTGCATAACTAAATATATAGCAAGTATAAATAGCAAATTGCATACTGGCATTATATACCTTAATTCTAGCCAAGGTGAAGATATTGCTGATAATATAGTATAAAAAAGCGTTGGAACTAATACATATTTTACATATTTATTTTTTTCATTTATTTGCTTATATTTTTTAAATTTTCTATATATTATTATGCCTAAAATAAGAAGTGCCATTATAAACAATGTATTATTAAAAGCATCAACATCTATTATTAATATATATACAGCTAAATTTTTTAAAGTTTCTGAAATATTAATTAAATTGCTTAGTACCCCTTGCCCTCTATAGCCAAAGAATATGTGCTGTATTGAATACGGAAATATAATTAGTGATATAACTGCAAATAAAAATATTGTTGCTATATATTTTGCAAGTTCTGCATACTTTTTTTCTTTTATATACTTTATAACAAACATTATAAATAATATTGCTAAATAAAATAAGTAATAATAATGAGTTAATGAGCCAATTAATGCTGATACACCTATTAATAACAATAATTTATAATTTTTTCCTTTCGCATCTAATAGTTTTAGATGTAAGTACGTTGTAATTAATATATTTAATGTAGCTAATGCATACATTCTTATATACATAGCATTATTTATAGATGATAATGTTAAACTAGATATTAATGTTAAAATTGCAGACTTTTCTTTGTAGTTATTTTCCTTTTCTAATAATTTACTAATAATTAAATACGTAAATATAGATATAAAAATATATATAATTATATTTAAAATTAGTCCTGGCCATTTAGAATAACTACCTACGTGAAATCCCATAGCAATTCTTAAAAGTAAATAATATAATGGTGGGTGTACATCATTTTTTTGATTTTCAAAAACTGGTTTATAATTTCCAATTTCATTTTCATTTACTGCTAAATAGTCTTCATAATATTCTTTATTGTGCCATGTATTATAAAAATCTTCATTTTGCTGTATATTAACTTTGTTATAACTTGCTAGCCCTAAAGAATAAGCTTCGTCCATATGTATATATGATTTATTTATGCCTGCTATTATAAATACAGTAGTTTGAATTATTAGAATTATTAAAATAAAAAGTATATCTTTTTTTCTAGACTTTAATTTCATATTTTTCCTCTACTTTAAGTTCAGTATTAGTTTTGTTTGTATTAATATTGTTCAATTTAAGCTTTTTACTATTTTCTAAGTATTGTATTATCTTTATTATATAATAAGAAATATAAAATGGTATTGTCATTTGTAATACTATCATAATTATTGTAAATAAAAAATTTCCATTAGTTATGTTATATAATATTTCAATTGGTGTACCTGGAAAATTATTAGATATAAACATTAAATTTCCATCAAAAAGTTTATTTGCAATTAATGCTACAATGCTCATGCACAATATTAAACTTGCAAAGTATTTGATATCTGATTTTTTTAATTCTATGTACTTTGTTTTATTTATTAATATTCCTAAATATACCATTGCTCCATGAAATAAGAAACTATGAATGCTTAAAATATGAAAAGCTGGATATATTGGTAAGGATGTAGATGGATATATCATAAATACTATTCCACCTATTATTGAACCAGTTGCTAATGAAACATCTCCAACTCTTTTTAAAGCACCTTTTGCAAATGAACTTAATATTCCTGCATATAATAAAATACTGCAATAGTAAAGTGGTAAATATGTATTTACTGCGCTAAAAGAGTTTTGCTTTATATTGTAAGCTATTTTTCCAATTTCTAATATACACGCAATTATAGTTATATTTTTTATAATTTTGTATACTTGTTCTTTATTTTTATTAACTGTTTTTTTAAGTGCAATAAAAATCCCTATTATTGTAATTAAAATTAAATTAAAATGTCCTATTGTAAATATTCCACATGGCTCATATTCTCCCATATTTGCAAACATTTTGCTTCATCTCTTTCTATATTTTTTTGCTAATATAAATTTTACGTTTAACTTCTTGTTATAATGAAAGTATAGCAAAAAAACAAGTAATTGTAAATAATTACTTGCTTAGCACTAAATAAAAGTGCACTTTTATTTAGTAGTGCACTTTTTAAATTTATTCTTCAGAATAAGCTTCTTCTACCTCTGTTGGTTCTAGTTGTTTATACATATTTAAAATGTTTCCAAGTTCATTAGTAAAGTCTTGTAATAGAACAATTTTAATACTTGGCAATTTTCCATCGATATAATCATCTATAATTTGTTTTAATTTTTTAATAGTTGGCATTTCTGGCTCAATTTCTTTAGTAAATCTTTTTGCCCTATCTACTAATTTTTCCTTAATTGTTACTATGTCTTCATTACTTGCACATGAAATTCTTTGAAACATTTGGAATGGATCATAATATTTTAAAATAGGAATATTCATACATTCTTTATCAAATAGGTCATAGAATTGTTCCATTTTCATCGGAATATATTTAAATATTTCTTCTGCCTTTTCACGATACATTTTATCTTTTAACTGTAAATTAATTTCATTAAAATGAATTAATATTTCTTCCATTTCAGATTGAATGTCTTCTTCTATAGCTACTTGTGATAGTTCTTCATCAACATTACTACAATAACTAGATGTTAAAGATGCAATATTCATGCCATTAAAGAACACACTTTTAATTGTTCTCATATCATATCTTATTAAATCTTTTTTAATAAAATATGCAAAATATGCAAATAGCTTTACTATTTGAATAAGCTCAACATTGCCATTTTTTACATCTTCTAGAGTTTGGTCTATTACACCGTCAAACTGATCATCTGGAATTTTCCAATATTCTTCTGTAAGAAGTCTTTTATAGCCTGGTAACTGGCTTGTATCTATAGTGTTACGAATTACTTCCATATTTTCTTTAAATACTTTCATATCAAAAATACGTGTACGAATATATTTTTCTATGAATTTAAAGAAACGGTATTCTGCTTTAAAGTTATAGTAATAGTTGTTATCAAATTCTTTAATATAAAATTGCCTGTTGTCCATAAATACCCTTGAAGATACTAAAATAGACTTATATTCTTCGTTGCTATTAATATTAACAAATTTATCTTTTGTAATTTTACCTGCTTTAATTTCAAATGAAATTGCTATTGTAAAAATAAGCATTGTTTGTAGTACACGATTATTAGTATTTGGATATGATTTAGCTACCATATCAAATATTTTTTTAAAGTCATTTAATGCATGTTTTAAAATACGCAAGTTTCTAGTTCCACTTTTATTAAATGTGGATGTAATTAAGTTTGTATTTTCTCGTAAAAAACGTATTAAGTCTGGATATGGCTCATAGCGCATTAAAAGTCCATTAATAATATAGTTAAATTCTGGTGCATATTCAAAAGTTTCGCCTATTAATTTTTCTTTAATTCTTTCATAATCGTTTGCTTTATCAAAAACATATTCAATGGTATCTCTTATTCTTTCTACCATTGGCTTATCTGTTTTCATTGTTAACTTGTTTTCTTTATCTAGTAAATATGTTGCAATAAATGTTTTCATTTCTAGGTTGCTATTTTTTAATTTTGTAGATAGTTCTTTTTCATTGCAAATAATAATGGTTTTAATATGATCATGTTCTACGAAATTATTAATATAACCTAAAATATCTATAACATCTACATTGGCTCTTTCTAGGTCATCAAAGCAAAGAACTTTGTCATCTGTAGAGAAAAATTGTGCATAGTCTAATCTATCGCCATTTTGTGTAACACCAAAAAAGTTTGCCATGTCTAAACCAGTTTTAGCATATTCTGGAATATTGCCAATTCCGCTTGCATCCATATATTTTTTTAGATTTTTATCCATTAATTGAGTTGTTTCTATAAATATTTTTTTACTAATTTCCTCTAAGTTAGAAATTCCATATAAAGACATATAAATAGCTGTTACTTTTTTGCCACCTACTTGCATTGCTTCTATTTTAGGTCTTATTTTATGGTTCCAAAAGTAGGTTTTTCCACTTCCCCACTCACCATTAATCATTATGGCATAGTCTGTATAGTCTGCCCTAATATAGTCTAATATGCTTTCTATTAAATCTTCCATACTTTCTCCTTCCTATGTATACTTATTTTATTTTTTGAAAATCTTTCGCAATAGTTAACAAACCTACTGATTTTGCGCCAGCATTAATTATAGTTTTTGCACATTCATTGCAAGTTGCACCAGTAGTGTAAATATCATCAAAAAGTATAATATTTTTTTCTTTTATTTTCTGCATATTTTGTATTTTATATGCATTTTTTACATTATTTAATCTTTCTTTTTTATTTAAAGTACTTTGCGTATTTGTTTCTTTTTGTTTTACTAAAATATTTTTTAAATATTCTAAATTTTTAGTATTAACTGCTATTTCTTTAGCAATTAATTCACATTGATTATAGCCTCTTTTGGCAATTTTCTTTTTTGTCATTGGAACTGGAATTATTATATCATAATTTTTTAAAAATCTACAAACTTTTTCATTTTTCACAAAAAATTCAGAAAACATTTTATAAAGATAAGCACTATCTTTAAATTTGTACTGTAAAATTTTCTTTCTAATTGTTCCATCATATTTAAAAATATAGCAATGGCTTATTTCCGTATAGTTTTCTATATATGGCATATATATTTTTTCTTCTTTTAGCTTTTCTATACATGAACTACATATGTAATTTTTATTTTCTTTTCCGCAAATTCCACATGTAGGTGGAAAAATAAAAGAGAGCATACTTTCTAAAAAGTTCATTTATAAAACCTCCTTAAAATAATGCCCCCAATTTATTTATATTATAATATTTTTTAGTTTAAATTCTAAGCCCGTGTTACGCGTTTTGCTATTTTCATTTTGTATCATAAATTCTAAAATTTTTGGATTTCCTATTAGTATTAATAGTTTTTTTGCTCTAGTCATTGCTGTATATAGTAATGTTCTAGTAAGCAAAACTGGTGCTGCTTGCATAATAGGCATAATAACAACATCAAATTCACTTCCGCTGTGCTTTATGAACTGTTATTGCATATGCGTGTTCTATTTGCTCTAATTCTTCAAAAGCATACCAAACTAATTTATCATCATCAAACTTAATTTTTATCCTTTTATCTTCTTCATCTATGTTTAAAATTGTTCCATATTCCCCATTAAATACACCTTTTCCCATTTCTAGTGTAGGTTCATGTTTTTCCCAATATATATCATAGTTATTTTTTATTTGCATTATCCTATCTCCTTCTCTAAAGATAGAATCAATATATTTTCGTTCTTTTTTTTCTTCTGAAGGTGGATTAACTGTATTTTGTAAGCTTTTATTTAGCTCTCTTGTTCCAAGTTCTCCCCTTTTAGTTGCACTAATAACTTGAATGTTTTTTATAAAATCATAATCTCCATAGTTTTTAAGCCTTCCATTACTTAATGAAATTATATTTTCTAATATTTTTAGTTTATTAGGCTCATTTATAAAGAAAAAGTCATCTAAAAGTTCCTCTGCTTTTTCGTTTTTTGTAAACATGCTAATTCCCTCATTTACTTTATGGCTGTTTAATATAATTTTACTTTTAGCAGCTTGTCTAAAAATTTTGTTTAAAGTTATTGTAGTTATTTTATTAGAAGCTACAATATCTTTTAATACATTGCCTGGCCCTACAGATGGAAGCTGATTGCTATCTCCTACTAATATTAATTTAGTTCCTTTATATATAGCTTGTAATAAGTAATTCATAAGAAAAACATCTACCATAGATACTTCGTCTACAATAATAACGTCTGCATCTATTGGTGCCACTTCAACATCTGCATCTAATACTTGTAATTCATCACTTGAAGTTTTTCCTATTTCTAATAATCTATGCAAAGTTTTTGCATCCTCACCAGTTGTTTCTGTCATTCTTTTAGCCGCTCTACCAGTTGGCGCACATAGTATAACCTTTTTTTGCTCGTTTTTATATAATTCAATAATTGTTTTTATAATTGTAGTTTTACCAGTTCCGTGGCCCACCAGTAATAACACAAACATTGTTATTTTGCACTGCATATAAGGCTTCTTTTTGTTTTTCAGATAATTCTATGTCTGAATTTTTTTCAACCTTTTTAAGTTTTTTATCAAAGTTATCTATTTCTTTTACATTTAAATATTTATCTAAAGCAAGTAAGTTTTCTGCTATGTTTTTTTCTGCTTTATAATAATTTTGCAAATATATCCATTCTTGTTTTTCTTCTTTTCTATCTTCTATTACAATTTCTTTATTTACTTGCAAAAATATTATATTATTTTCTACCATTTCTTCTGAAACGCCCAGAAGATCTTTTGAAAATTGAACTAAATTTTCATATAGCACTGTGCAGTGGCCATTGTTTGTGGCAAGTTTTAAAGCATACTTAATTCCGCTTCTAATGCGAAGTTCGCTTTCCACATCTATTCCCATTTCTATAGCTATTTTATCAATTTGCATAAAATTTGCTTTTGTAGATAAATCAACCAATATATATGGATTACTTTCAATTTGCTCAATTGTAGTAGGACCTAGCTTTTTATAAATTGTTTCCGCTCCACTTGCACCTATTCCAAACTTTTCTAGGTAGCCAACTATTTTCCATATGTCCCAATTGCTATTAAAACTATCTGAAATTTCTATTGCCTTTTGTTTAGTAATACCTTTAATACATACTAGCTTTTCTGGTTCATATCTTAAAATTGATACAATTTCCTTGCCAAAGGTATCTACCATTTTTTTAGCAGTAGCAGGGCCAATACCTTTTATTTTTCCATTTGATAAATATTTTTCTATTGCTTCTATAGATTCTGGCATCAATTTTTCAAATGTTTCTACTTTAAACTGTGTTCCATATTCTGGATGTTCTACTATATTTCCAACTACATTTAAAGTATCTCCTTTTTCTATAAAAGGAAGATAGCCAACTATTGTAGTTTCTTCTGCATCTGTTTCAAAATTTGCTATGGTATAGCTATTTATTTCATTACGATAAATAATTTCCTTAATTTCACCTTTAAGTTCCAAGTTAATACCTCTTGTTTTTTAATATGTATACATTATATTATATATTTTTTTAAAATCAAATAATTTTATAAATTTTTTATTTTACTTTTGCTTAAATAGTACTATTTAAGCATTAATGAATATTATATATTAAAATTATTTTACCTCGTCTATGCTATCTATTAGTTCTTTACATTCCCTCCAATTTGCAATTTTTATTTCATCATAATCATTAGATAATTTTTCTAAAATTTTTTCTGTTTCATCTGTTGAATTTAAATCTACTACAATTACATCTTTAATGTTTTCTTCTTTTCCATATATTATTCTAAATAGAATAGAACGAAGAAAGCCTTCAATTTTCCTTTCTTGATTTTTTGCTGCAATAATAACATAAATTCCATCTGCTTTTAAGTTTGTATATGTATAAGTGTAAATTATTGTTTTTATTATTTCAAATAATCCATATAAAGCTAAAACCCATAAAATTCCATTTAAGATATAATCTAACATTTTTATTTCTCCTATTTTAATTTTTATTCAATATTTTATGCTACATTTTTGTTTTATGTTACGGTTTAATTTTATGTTTTGACACTTTTTTATTTTTATTGTATACTTTTTGTTATGAAAGAAATAATTGTAGATTCTAAATATAATGAAAAAAAATTAAATACTTTTTTGCTTGATACCTTTAGCTCCCTTTCTATGAATTTGCTATATAAAACACTTAGAAAAAAAGATATTCGCGTAAATGATGTAAAAGTTTCTGAAAACGTAGTAGTTCATACAGGAGATAATATTAAGGTATATCTTTCTGATGAGCAATTATTTGGCACATTTTCCAATTTAGAAATTATATATGAAGATGAAAATATTTTAGCAGTAAATAAACCTGCTGGAATTGAAGTAGTAGGCAGTAACTCATTAACTAGTATTATAAATGATTCTTTGCAAAAATCTGCTAAACCCTGCCACAGATTAGATAGAAATACTGAAGGTATTGTTTTATTTGCTAAAAATGATGATAGTTTAAATATTCTTCTTGATAAATTTAAAAATAGGGAAATTGAAAAGCACTATTATGCTACTGTATATGGAATACCCAAAACGAAACACGCAGATTTAACTGCATATTTGTTTAAAGATTCTAAAAAATCTTTAGTATATATTTCAGATGTTCCAAAAAAAGGATACGAAACAATTAAAACTTCTTATGATGTAATTAGTATTAACAAAGAAACAAATACAAGTATTTTAGATGTTACTCTTCATACTGGTAAAACTCATCAAATAAGAGCACACTTAGCACATATTGGTTTTCCTATTATTGGAGATGGAAAATACGGAAATAATGAAATAAATAAAAAGTTTAAAGCAAAAGTGCAAAAGCTTACAAGTTATTCTATTGAATTTAAGTTCGCCTCTCCTGCTGGTATTTTACAATATCTAAACGGAAAAAAAATAACTTTATGTAAAAAATAATTTTTGTGTAAATGAATTTTTTATAAATAATTGACATATAATAAAAAATATAGTATACTATATATAACTTAAGTTAATCAGTAGTCGAAACTGTTTAATGTTTGTGTATGTGTTTAGGGACACATACACTTTTTTTGTAACTTTTATTTAAAAAAGAGTGGCTAGGGAACCACTCTCTGATTAGCTCTTGCTACTAATCTTCAGTTTTTATGTCATTTGATTTATTATTATCTTTTGCAAGTAATAATAATATCAAACGCCATATCAAGTCGAAACTGCTCATATGTTTGCCTCCTTTCCGAAAGATTTCCTTTGAAAAGGATGTATTTATTTTACTTCATTTTTTTATATTTTACAATGTTTTTTTACAAATATATTAATTTTAATTTTTTACTTAATAACCTCTTGGAATTCTTCTGCTGAAATTACTTCTTTTTCTATTAGTACACCAGCTAATTTATTTAACTTATCCATGTTATTTGCTAAAATAGTTTGTGCTTTTAAATAGCTATTATCTAGCATAATTTTAATTTCTGCACCTACTGCATCTCCAAATTTTTCGCCAAGTAATTGTAATTCATATGGATCTTTTTCTGTGTCTATTGAAATTGGACCTAAGTTGTCACTCATACCATATTTAGTAATCATATCTTTTGCAATTTGTGTTGCAACTTCTATATCATTACTTGCACCTGTTGAAATATCATTTAATGCAATCTTTTCTGCTGCTCTACCACCAAGTAAAGCAACTAGCTTTTCTTCCATTTCTGTTTTAGAAATATAGTATTTATCTTCATTTGTTTTATACATTGTGTAGCCACCTGCTATTCCACGTGGAATAATTGAAACTTCTTTAATATCTTTTTGAGTTTCAAGCTGGCTACTTACAATAGCATGTCCTGCTTCATGAAATGCTGTTAATTTTTTATCTTTATCTGAAATTACCCTGCTTTGTCTTTCTAAGCCAACAGTAACTTTTTTAATTGCATTTTCAATATCATCTTGTGTAATTTTTTCATGTCTTTTAATTGTTGCAATAATAGCAGCTTCATTTAAAATATTAGCAAGTTCTGCACCTGAAAAACCTGCAGTATCTCCTGCAATATCTTTTAAGTCAACATCATCTTCTAATTTTTTGTCTTTAGCATGAATTTTTAAAATTTCTTCTCTGCCATGCATATCTGGAAGTGCAATATTAATTTGTCTATCAAATCTTCCAGGTCTTAATAATGCTTTATCTAACATTTCTGGTCTGTTAGTTGCAGCTAAAACTATAATTGTTTCTTCTGTATCAAAGCCGTCCATTTCAACTAACAATTGATTTAATGTTTGGTTATTTTCTGTTTCTGCACCGCTTCCACTTGTTCTTCTTGAGCCAATAGCATCAATTTCATCTATAAATATAATGCAAGGAGCAATTTTTTTAGCTTTTTCAAACAATTTTCTTACTCTAGATGCGCCAAGACCTGCAAACATTTCTATAAATTCTGAACCACTCATAGAAATAAATGGTACATTTGCTTCTCCTGCAATAGCTTTTGCAATTAAAGTTTTACCAGTACCTGGTTTTCCGCAAAGTAAAACACCTCTTGGAATTTTAGCTCCCATTTCATAGAATTTTTTAGGATTTTTTAGAAAATCTACTATTTCTATCATTTCGCTTTTTTCTTCATCTAATCCTGCTACATCATCAAATTTAATTTTAGATTTTGTAGTTTCTGCATCATATACTTTTCCTTTATCTCCTAAACCCTGCATTTTAAGAAGAAATACAAATAGTATAACAATTAAAATTGTAGGTAATAAAGAAAATAAATAATCAAATATTGTTACAAAAACGCTTCTTTCTTTTTGTATTAATTCAATTTGGTTTCCTTGCAACTTTTTATCTTGAATTAATTCTACGAATGCTTGTGTACTAGGAACAATTGCTGTTTTTTCTTTTTCCTCACCTTTAATTTTTACTTTAACAGTAGTACTTCCTACTTTCATTTCTACTTTTTCAATATTGTTTTCATCTACTTGTTTTATTAAATCTGTATAAGCAATTGTGTTTTCGTCTTTTGATTTACTTTGGCTAATCATAAAAACTGCTACTACTAAAATTGCTAATAGTAAAACTATTGCTGCTATTAAATAATAAATATTATAATTGTTCTTATCTTTTTGTTTGTTATTATCTTCATTCATTTTAAATAATCTCCTTGACTTATATTTTTAAGTAGTTTTAATTACTTGCTTTAATATTTGCCTGTGGTTCTGGCCCATTATTATCTTTTTGTTCTTCTTTTTCCTTTTTCTTTTCTTCTTTTCTTTGCTTTTCGTCTTTTTTTCTAACTCTTTCTCTTTCTTCTTCTTCTTTTCTTTCTAATTCTTTTCTTGCCATTTCTTCTTTTATTTTCTCTTGTTCTTGTATTATTTTAGAAAGTTCCATTTGTTTTTTTATTATATCAGATTTTATCATTAAAATTGCTGTAAAAATGTAAATACATGTAACTCCAGTATACATTATAGGGAAGTAAGTTATAGTGTAACCTGTTAAAGTATTTATAACTGTATAAATTAAATTTAGAAGTATTGGCAATGTTAAGCTATATACAGCAATATTATACACTGCAACAAATTTTAATTTTAATCTAGAAAATCCTCCTAATATATAGCCTATTAATGAATATAAAATAGCATCTAATAAAACTAAAGCTAAATTGTTAATGTATAATATAATAAATACTGATGCAAAGAATATTGCGTCTAACTCATATAAAGAATTTCCTTTAATAAAATTAATAATATCACTTTTTTGTATATTTACTAAATGAATTCCCTCTGAAATATCTTTTAGTAAAATAGTTTGAGTCCCTAAGTCATTAGACTGAATAATTATTTTGTCTTTTAAAATAATTATTCCATTATTATAACTATTTAAAGTATTTGTATAATTGTTTATTTGCTCTTCTGTTAAGTCGTTTGTATCAATAATTATTTTTCCATTAAAATCTGAATTTTCATCTATAATTATAGGTTCTTCAGGCTTGTCCTTTGATTTAATAGAAAGTATTCCTTCTGTAAAATTTAAATCTTCTAAATTTTCATCTATATATGTTCCTATATTTTTAACGCCATTATGAAAAATATATGTTACACTTAAAGTAGAAAAGAAAGCAAAAATTAGCATTAAAATTGCCATATATAATATTGTTCTTGTTATTTTTTCCGATGCTAGCTTTTGATATTCTTCTAAATTAAATATACTTAATTTTAATTTCTTCCAAAACGATATTTTGCTTTCTTCTTCCACTTTTTTGCCTCTTTTCTTATTTTATACTTTTTTTTCTACTGTCATACCATCTTTGCTATCTTTTACTATATAACCCATTTCATTTATTTTATCTCTTATTTCATCTGATAAAGCCCAATTTTTTTCTATTCTTGCTTGCTTTCTTTCTTCAAGTAAATTTTGCACTTCTTCTGGTATATTTATATTTTTTGCTTCACTTAAATATTTTTCGCTATTTGCTAAATCTAAGCCTAAAACTTCATCAAATTTTAGTAAAAGATCTGCATATTGTTTAGATGTTTTTGAATTACGAACTATTTCCCATACAATTCCCATTGCTGCCGGCATATTTAAATCATCATTTATTGTTTCCAAAAATTTATTTTCATATTCTTTAATTTTTTCATTTTCTATTTTTTCTGTACCGTTTAACTGTTTTACAAAACCTTCTCTTAATCTTGTTAATGCCGTTTGTGTTGCTAAAGCTGTATCAAAAGTAAAATTTAATTTTGTTCTATAATGTGCTGTAAAGCAAAATAATTTATATGCTAAAGGTTCAATTCCTTTTTCTTGTAGTTCATCTAAAGTGTACACATTTCCTAAAGATTTTGACATTTTTCCACCATCTACTTGTAAAAACTCAACATGCATCCAAAACTTAGCTGGAATTTTTCCTGTTAAACCTTTGCTTTGAGCAATTTCATTTTCATGATGTGTTGGAATATGATCTATTCCACCTGTATGTATGTCAAATTCATCTCCTAAATATTTTCTGCCCATTGCTGAACATTCAATATGCCAACCTGGGTAAGATAATCCCCATGGGCTATCCCACTTCATAATGTGATTTTCTGGTGCTTTAATCCATAAGGCAAAATCATAAGGATTTTTCTTTTCTTTGTCTACATCTACTCTTGCACCTGCTATTTGTTCATCTACTTTTCTGTTAGACAATACTGGATATTTATCTAATTTTGAAATATCAAAGTAAATTCCTTTACTTGTTTCATAGGCATAACCATTTTTTACTAAACCTTGAACAAATTCTAACATTTCTTTAATGTGATCTGTAGCTTTTGCAATTATTTCTGGCTTTTCTATATTAAGCCTTTGCATATCTCTAAAGAAAATTTCTGTATAGTATTTTGCAATTTCATAAGGATCTTTGTTTTCTTTTCTTGCTGCTTTTTCCATTTTGTCTTCGCCTTCATCGCTATCAGACTCTAAGTGTCCTACATCTGTAATGTTCATTACATGTTTTAAATTGTAGCCATTATACTTTAAAACTCTTCTTAATGTATCCATAAATATGTATGCCCTAAAATTTCCTATATGAGCATAGCTATATACTGTAGGTCCGCATGAATATATACGCACTGTTTTACCATCTATTGGACTAAAGTTTTGTTTTTCTCTTGTTAATGTATTATAAAATTGAATTGCCATAAAGCCTCCTTAAGATTTATTTTAAGTTGTACTAGTGTTTGTATCAACTATAGTATTACTTTCAGTATTTGTTTGTGTATTATCATTTGGGTCTTCAGGCTCTGGTGGTTCCTCTTCTTCTCCACCGCCAATTGGTGGCTCTGTAGTTTCTATTTTATTTACTGTAATTATAATTGTAACTCCTTTATTAACTACTGTTCCTTCTTCTAAACTTTGCCTTACAACTACCCCATTTTCCATGTCTGAGTGTGTTTCGTAAATTACCCTAATGTCTAATCCTGCAAGTAAACCTTTAGCTATTTCTTCTGTAGTTCCTACTACATTTACAATAGTAATTTGATTTGCTTCTGCTGTGTGTATATTACATTCTTCTTCTGGTACCTCATACTTTTTATCTGCTTGTGAACTTACAGGCTTCCAGTTTGCATTTCTTTCTTTTTCAGGCTTTACAGGATATGTTTTTTCTTCTACATCTGGACAATATTCTGTTGCTATTTTTCCTGTTTCTTTACATATTTTTAATGTAGCATGACCATCGCATGCTACTGGCACGGTTCCTGATACAAAATATTCTGTATATGTATTAGTGCATTCATTTGTTGCTAATTTTCCAGATTGTTTGCAAACTTTAGCAGTTACAATATTATTTGGCTTTGTAAATCTCTTCTTTGCTAAGTTTTTATGAACATCTTTCATAACATTTGCCCAAATATATATTGCATTATTTCTATCACCAGCATCAATACTTGTTTGTGAATTATGACCAAATCCATACCATACTGCTGCACTATAATATGGTGTGTAACCACATAGCCATTTATCAACATAATCATTTGTTGTACCTGTTTTTGCTGCAACATCCATACCAGATATTGCACATCTACCAGCAGTACCTTCTGCACCTGTTACAACATCTATTAAAATATCTGAAATAATGAACGCATTTGCTTCTGAAATTACTCTTCTTGTTTCTTGTTTTGGTTCTACTACAACATTACCATTTGAATCCTCTAATTTAGTGTAAAAAGTTGGTTCTATATATACACCTTTATTTGCCAAAGTTGCATATGCTGCTGCCATTTGTAATGTACTAGATCCATGTACAGCTCCACCAATTCCTAAACTTAAGCCATCTTCACCTTTTACATAAGTAGTTAATCCAAATTCATGTAAATAGTCTATTGCTTTATTTACACCAACATTTGATATAATTTTTAAATTTACAACATTTGAAGACCTTTCTATAGCCTTTCTAACAGTACATAAGCCATAATAAGTTCCTACATTTCCTGGTGCATACTTACCAAAGTCAGTTTTTATATCATCATATACTGTTGCTGCAGTAATAACTTTTTCTTCTAAACCTGGAGCGACATTTGCAAGAGGCTTAATTGATGAACCTGTTTGTCTTGTAGATGTAGCATAGTTTGTGCCCATTTGTCCTAAGTCATTTTTTAAATCTCCACCTAATGCTACTACTCTTCCATTAGTATGGTCTATAATTGTCATACCTGCATTTGTTGTAATTTTTACTTTATTAGATTTTCCATCTTTATCTTTTTCTGTTATAGTTTTAGTTGATAAATATGTATCTTTTTCTAATTCTTTTATAACTCTATTTTGAATTGATGTAACTTGTGTTGTATATAATTTATATCCACCAGATGTTATCATGCTTTTTGCTACTTCATAATCAATATCTTTTGCATCTGCTAAATCTTGTGCAGCCTCGCGTATTGCTTCTTCTACAAAATAAGAATAACTACCAATTTCAATTTCACCCTGTTTAAATTTCAAACCTGCATCTACTTTTTTAACTGCTTCATTGTATAATTTCTCTGCTTCTTCTGGATCATCACTAATTCTATTTTGTTCTTTCATAAAGCTTAAAACTAATTTTGTTCTATTTTTTATTAATTCAGAATGGTCATTTTCTTTATCATATGGGTTATACATATTTGGTGCATTATTAATACCTGCTAAAAAAGCAGATTCTGCTAAATCTAAGTCTTTAGCTGATTTTGCAAAGTAATATCTTGCTCCATATTCTACACCATGTAATCTATTTCCACCAACAAAAATTTGATTTAAATATTTTTCCAAAATTTGTGGTTTTGTAAGCATAGTTTCTATTTGATATGCTCTTGACATTTCACGAATTTTTCTTTCTACACCTGCAAGACCACTGTCTTCGTCATCTTTCATTAAGTTTTTTACTAATTGTTGTGTAATTGTACTTCCTCCACCAACAGAAGAATCTTCTCCTTTATGTAGTATATAACTTATAGTTGCACTTGCTGTTCTTAATATATCTATACCTGAATGTTCATAAAATCTTTTATCTTCTATTGCTATATAGGCATTTGCTGTATATTTACCCATTTCATCAAGGCTAACAACTTTTCTATTTTCATCTCCGGAAAGTGCTATTATTAGTTTTCCTTCAGAGTCAACTACTGTTGAATTTCCATTAGCAATTAAATCTTCAGTAGTAATAGCCCATGTATCACTAAAGAATATTCCAGCTACGATTCCTACTCCACCTAAACCTGCTAACATAACTAATAAAAATAGTGTTAAAATTACTCTTTTTAATACCTTATGCTTTTTCTTCTTCTTTCCTTTGGCTTCTGCTTCTTGATTTTTATTATATCTTCTTGTTCTTTTACTTCCTTTTAACTGATATTGCTTTGTTTTACTTGTATCTTTATTTTTCTCCATTAGGATTTCCTCCTTGGCTAAATTTTAACACACTTATTATATAATATATTATATAAAATGGAAAGTATTTTAATAAATTTTTAATGTTTTTCGTTACTGCATATAATTAAAGCTTGAATAATACTAGTTTTGAAAGGTCCCGTTCTGACTTACTTCTTTGAATTTGCTAACTGCAACGGGCATTTGAAAAACAAAAAGCTAGTATTATTCAAGCTTTTATCTATAAATTTATCCGAATATACCTTTTTTTCGTACAGGAGGTTGTTCGTTCATACTTTTAGCAAGCTGAGTTAAAAGCTCTCTTTGCTCTGTAGTTAATTTTCTAGGTACCTGTACTTGTACAGTGAATATAAAATCTCCTTGGCTATTATTATTTAAATTTTTAAAACCCTTTCCACGAATTACAAATTTAGTTCCGGGCTGAGTGGCATCTGGTATTATGTATTTTTCTTCTGTTCCGTCTACCATTGGTATTTTAAGTTCAGCACCTAAAGTAGCTTGTGTAAATGTAATTGGAATATCACAAAGTACATTATTTCCCTTTCTATAGTATAGCCTATGTGCCTTTACATGTACTAAAATGTATAAATCTCCCTTTTGTCCACCATTTTCACCAGGCTCTCCTTCGCCTCTTAATACAATAGTTTGATTATCATCTACGCCTGCTGGAATTTTAACAGATAGCCTTACCTGATTACGTACTGTTCCTTTGCCTTTGCAAGTTTCGCATGGCTCTTTAATAACTTTACCTGTTCCATGGCAATTTGTACAAGTTCTCATTGTTTGCATTTGTCCTAAAATTGTAGTTTGAACTTGTTTTATTTGCCCTGTTCCATGGCACACACTGCACGTTTCTGGATTAGTTCCTGGTTTTGCACCACTTCCATTACAAGTTTTGCATGTTTCTTTTCGGTTTATAGTTATATATCTTTCTGTTCCTAAAAAAGATTCTTCAAAACTAATTTCTAAGTCATATTGTAAGTCTGAACCTTTTCTTGGACCATTTTGACGATTGCTTCTAGAGGCACCACCAAATCCTCCTCCAAAGAAAGATGAAAATATGTCGCCTAAATCTCCAAAATCTCCAAATCCATCAAATCCTGTAGAATATGTATAAGTACCATTTCCGTAAGAGTTTCCGCCTCCAAAGCCTTGTGGTCCATCTGGTCCAAATTGGTCATACATTTGTCTTTTTTGAGGATTAGAAAGTGTTTCATATGCTTCATTTACTTCTTTAAATTTTGCTTCTGCTTCTGCTTTATTATCTGGATTAGCATCTGGGTGATATTGTTTTGCAAGTTTTCTATATGCTTTTTTTAATTCGTCATCAGTTGCATTTTTACTAACACCCAGAACTTCATAATAATCTCTTTTAGCCATTTTGTTTCCTCCAAATTAAAATGCCTACTTATTATTGTCATCTTCTACTTTATAATCTGCATCATATACATTTCCATTTTCATCTGCATGTGGCTCACTTGCATTTTGGTTTGCTCCTGCTCCTGCTTCTGCATTAGCATTTGCACCTGCGTTTGCTCCTTGTGTTTGTTTGTATAATTGTTCTGTAATAGAATAGAAAACAGTTGTTAATTTTTCTGTTGCAGATTTAATTGCTTCTGTATCTTCTCCTTCTAATGCTTTCTTTACATTTGCAATTTCTGCTTCAGCTTTTGCTTTTTCTTCTCCGCTAATTTTATCTCCTAATTCTTCCATTGTTTTTTGGCAGTTATATACTAAACTTTCAGCATTGTTTCTAGCTTCAATTCCTTCTTTTCTCTTTTTATCTTCTGCAGCATGTGCTTCTGCTTCTTTTACTGCTTTTTCGATGTCTTCATCTGAAAGATTTGTACTTGCAGTAATTGCTACTTGTTGGCTGTTTCCTGTAGCCATATCTTTTGCAGATACGTGTACTATACCATTTGCATCAATATCAAATGTTACTTCAATTTGTGGTACACCACGTGGTGCTGCTGGAATTCCTGTTAATTGGAATCTTCCTAAAGTTTTATTATCAGCAGCCATTTCACGTTCACCTTGTAATACGTGAATTTCTACGCTTGTTTGACCATCTGCTGCTGTTGAGAATACTTGTGATTTTTTAGTTGGAATTGTTGTATTTCTTTCAATTAATTTAGTAAATACACCACCTAATGTTTCAATACCAAGTGATAATGGAGTTACATCTAATAATACTAAATCTTTTACATCTCCAGATAGTACACCACCTTGAATAGCTGCACCAATAGCAACACATTCATCTGGGTTAATTCCTTTATCTGGTTCTTTTCCAGTAATTTTTCTTACAGCTTCTTGAACAGCTGGTACTCTTGTAGAACCACCTACTAATAATACTTTATGCAAATCATTTGCAGTAATTCCTGCATCTTTCATTGCTTTTTCTACTGGCTCTTTTGTTGCTTCAATTAAATCACTAATTAATTCTTCAAATTTTGCTCTTGTTAATGTAACATCCATGTGTTTTGGTCCAGTTGCATCTGCTGTAATAAATGGTAAATTAATTTGTGTTTGTTGAACTCCAGAAAGTTCTATTTTAGCTTTTTCTGCTGATTCTTTTAAACGTTGCATAGCCATTTTATCTGTACTTAAATCTATTCCATTTGATTTTTTGAATTCTGATACTAAATAATCAATAATTCTTTGGTCAAAGTCATCTCCACCAAGTCTTGTGTTACCATTTGTTGCTAATACTTCAAATACACCATCTCCAATATCTAGTATAGATACATCAAATGTTCCTCCACCTAAGTCATATACCATAATTTTTTGATCTTGGTCTTCTTTATCCATACCAAATGCTAAAGCTGCTGCAGTTGGTTCATTTATAATTCTTAATACCTCTAAGCCTGCAATTTTACCGGCATCTTTTGTTGCTTGTCTTTGGCTATCGCTAAAGTATGCTGGAACTGTGATAACAGCTTGAGTTACTGGCGAACCTAAATAATTTTCTGCATCTGCTTTTAATTTTTGTAAAATCATTGCAGAAATTTCTTGTGGAGAAAATTCATCTCCCTCAATTTTTACCTTTCTGTTTGAACCCATATCTCTTTTAATAGAAATAACTGTGTTATCTGGGTTTGTAACAGCTTGACGTTTTGCAATTTGTCCTACTAGTCTTTCTCCATTTTTTGAAAATGCAACAACGGATGGTGTTGTTCTGTTTCCTTCTGCATTAGGAATAACAACTGGTTCTCCTCCTTCCATAACTGCTACACATGAGTTTGTTGTTCCTAAGTCAATTCCTATAATTTTTCCCATTTTAAAA